>DATCAX010000091.1:0-5176 GCA_036512375.1 Candidatus Angelobacter sp.
CACGCGATCAACCGGAACGTTTTCCGGGACGGCAAACGTCAGCACCGTGGCCTTGCCGTTCCGCCGTGAAGGATCGTTACGAGCGGCACTCATGGTCGTTTCGACAACGGTTGGCGCTGCGCCCACATCGCGCCACACCGCTTTATTTTCCTGGCGGAACTCTGAGCTTGCGGCAATCACGTCCGCCGGCTTCACCGGCCCGTCAATAGTGACAAGCAGATACTTATACGTTGAAAGCGGCAGCCGCAACATGCTGTTGCCGCCCAGATTCTCTTTCGATAAATCGTAAAGAATGGATTCCGCCAGCAACGCCCACTGCGTGCCGTGCAGATCTTCCTGTCCTTCCACGCGCGCATGCGCCACAAAATTTTTTGCTGCCAGCTTCAAATCAATGTGGTCATATTCGGCCACGCCTGCCATGTCGATCACGAACTGCGTCTTGCCGCCCACAACCGATTGTTGCAGCACGCGCACATCTTTGTTGTCGCTTTCGCGGCTGCCCCGTTCCACCGTCATTGCGTAGGGCACTTCCTGCTGGCGGCTGTACAGCCGCAGGTCTCCCAGATCACGCCGCGCATTTTTCCAGGTCTGCTCATCTACCGCCACAAATCGCTGCCCGCCCAGCTGCACCTGCACCGGTCGTTGATACTTGAAATACGGGATGGAAGGACCGGCAAAAACCACCGCTGCCAGCAATACCGCGCCTAACTTCATGCCAGGGTTCATGCCCGGGTTCACGCCTGAATGATTCATGATGATGTCCTCTGCCCCGCGCCACTGCCGTTCTTGCGCGGAGACAACTTGAACCAGTCGCGGTGGTACGCATAAGAGATTGCCATCAGCATCACGCCCAACGCGATAAAGCTCAGGATGCGATAAATCTGTTGCAGTTCGCGTGAGTCATACAGGAAAACTTTGCCAATGGTTACCGCCACCAGCACCATGGCCTGCCAGCGGATGAATGCCGAGCGTTTCCAGAAACCGGCAATCATCAGCCCCGCGCCGTACACAATCCAGATCGCGGAGAAACTGAAATCGCGCGCGATTTGCAGTTGTCTGGTGGGCAGGTACATGTCGCGCTGGTGGTACAACTGCGCAATCTGCCGGTTGAAGTAATCGTTGGCCTCGCTTGTAAGCGCAACCAGGGCCAGCAGATTTAGCGCTATGCCGGCCAGTTTCACGAATGGCATTTCGTTCTCTGAAGCAAAGCGTTCTCCGGCAGCCACAATGCCGGCCATGATGGCGATCGCCACCAGGAAGGTGGCAAAACGCGCGTTAAAGACCAGGGTCTCAGTGTGGAAGTTATCGAAAAACAGGAGCCTGCACACGCCCAGCGCCAGCGTGCATCCGGCAAAAATGCGCAGGAAGTGCGCTTCTGATTTCACCGCCACAAACAGCAGCACGGCCGATTCAATCAGCCAGCCAATCGTAATCCAGTGCGCGTCCAGCTTAAGCGGGATCGCAATGGTAATAAAGGCAATCGCAACCGCCACGTGGAGAAGGTTGATCGTCTTCACCACATCTGGCTCGCTGCCCACGCGCCGTTTGAACTGGCTGCTCAGCACTAAATACACTGCGGCCAGCGCCAGCGCATACCAGGTGAGCGTGACGGTCTCATTGTCATACATGCCGTAGAGGGCCAGAAAGAATGCCGCGCCATTCACCAGCGGAAGGGCCGTGAGCGTAATGGAGAAGCCGCGATGCCAGCGCGAACGCGTAAGAGGCGTAAGCAGCGGGATCATCGCGAGGATGGCAAAAAATGCGGAGGCAAATAAGACCGTCACCGTACGCTCGGATCCGTCGTAGTATTGAGCGCCCCAGCCGATATACATGATCCCGGTTCCCAGCATTGCTCCCCACACGATCCGCCGCCACGGCTTGAAGCTCACCATCGCCAGAATCGCCAGGTCGAGCAGCAAGACATAAGAGAACAGGACGATCTCGTGGTTCTCTCCCGTGGAAACCATTGCGGGTGTACTGAAACCGCCAATCATTGCGTAGACGGCAAGAATCTCCGCGTTTTGCGTCAGCGCCAGTGTGATGGTGGAAGCCGTCACCAGGATCATGGCGACAAACGCCACTGGAGAAGGAATCAGATGGAAATACTGCGACGCCGCCCACAACGACAGGTAAAGAATGCCAATACCGACGGCCTTGAGCGAATAGGAAAACGCTACGCTGCCCTTCCTGCGGAACGCTTCACTCCATACCACCACGGCAATGCCGGCGATCATGCCAATTGCCACCCGCCCGCCAGGTCCGATCCAGCCACTGTCAAACGCATACTTCAGGAAATAAGCGACACCAATCAGGATTGCAACTATCCCGATGCGGTTCAGCCACAGCTTGCCGATGGTGCCTTCCAGGTCTTCTGAAGAAGGGTGTGCAGCCTGGGCAAACTTTGGCGTCGCCACGCCAGACCTTGCCGGAATCCGTGGCATAGGCGGTGGCGGTGTGGGAAAGGTCTTGCGCTCTGCGTCCTCGCGGGAAACGCTGATCGGCGTTTGTTCGCCCTGCGATTTTGTGATGGGCGCCTGTTGCGGTGTCGCCGATTGGACTGGTGAAGTAAGTTGAGGCTCGATCCTGGCCGATTGCTCCAGCCGGTGAACGCGCGCAGTCAAGGATGCCACCTGCGCTCGAAGCGCTTCTAGTTCATCCTGTGGATTGGCCATGCGGCTAAACTATCGCATGTTCCCGCGGTAAGCAAAGAATTTGTTTTCTAGTTCCACTTCAATCCTTTGAGCTGGTCCAGATTCACGTTCCCACCGCTGAGCACGGCAACAACCTTGGAGCCTGCGGGCGCTTTGATCAGCCCATGCAACAGCGCCGCCACCGGCGCCGCAGCCGCTCCTTCCACCACCAGCTTGCAGCGCGACATGGTCCAGATCATCGCTTCAAAAATCTCTTTGTCCGGCAGCGTCACAATATCGTCCACAAAGCGCTGCACGATGGAAAAATTGTTCTCGCCCACTCTCTTTACCCGCAGCCCGTCAATAATGCAGTCAATCTTGTCCAGCGTGACCAAGTGTCCGGCTTCAATGCTCCGCTTCATGCCCGGCCCGTCGGACGATTCCACGCCGATGATCCTGATCTTCGGGTTCAACGCCTTCAACGCCATCGATACGCCAGAGATCAGGCCGCCGCCGCCGATCGGCACCACCGCGATATCAATCTGCGGAAAGTCTTCATACACTTCCAGACCCAGCGTGCCCTGTCCGGCAATCAGTTGCAGATCGTCAAAAGGATGGATGTAGGTCAGCCCGCGCTCCTGCACAAGCTGCTTGGCTTTTTCGTTCGCTTCGTCCCAGATCAGCCCGTGCTGCACAACTTCCGCGCCGTATGCCCGCGTCGCGTCCACCTTGGATTGCGTCGCGTTGCTGGCCATCACCACCACAGCTTTAATCCCGTAAACGCCCGCAGCCAGCGCCACGCCCTGCGCATGATTGCCCGCCGAAGAACAGATCACGCCGCGCTTGCGTTGTTCTTCCGTCAGGTGGCTGAATTTATTCAGAGGCCCACGGAGCTTGTAGGATCCGCCCTTCTGAAACATCTCTGCCTTTAGCCGCACATCAAAGCCGGTGTGCTCGCTCAGCAGCCGTGACGTTAGCAGCGGCGTGTGATAAGCAAACTTGGAAACGATTTTTCTGGCTTCCTGAAACTCGCGCAGGGAAACTTCCGGGGCGGCTGAAACTTGTGACGGCATGGTTTGATCCCTTTCTATTCAACGGGAGAACTTGAAAGTCTACCAAAGCGAGCAAGGGCGGTCATTTAACCGACGTCGCTGAGCGATTGGCAACGTGGCTCATCAGTAGTCGCGCCTCACTTCCTGCGTTACTCATTCGCCAGAGCGGGAAGCAATGCACAACTCTGTTCAGCGCCGTAGGCGCGTCAAGAGTTTAGCCCACCTCTGGAGGCGAGCGACCAGGGCCCCCGACACGCACGGTTTTCGCGTGTCGGGGTGGGAACGCGAAGCCGGAAGGGTGGGAAAGCTTGAGAATTTAAGCCAAGCTCCGGCGGGGCGATACCTAAGCTGCCTTCGTCTGCGCTCGATATAAGGGCACAAACTCTTCCTTCACAAATGTCTCAAATGAGGTAGGCGTGGTGTTTTGGGCTGTTCGGGGCTCCATGGCGCGCATGTGGCCGGAGTTCAGCGCAACGGACAGTTCCAGAACCAGCTCAGCCATATTGGATGACATTCCCATCTGGACAAAAATCGGCAGCATCTGCTCTGGCGGCAATTGGAGATACTTGAGGTCAGCTTGTCCAATTGCCTCGCCGATAATCGAAGTCGCCTCATCCATGCTGAGGTCACGCGGGCCCAGCAGTTCGCGCGTCTGCTTTCCGCTGAAATCAAGCGCCAGCAGCAACTCGGCCGCCGCATCGCCAATGTCCCTTGCGGCGATCATGGGCAGCTTAAGGTCGCCACGCAAAGGGCCTGCCGCCTTGCCCATGGCGTGGATCGCCGCTGCCTGGCCAAGCGTGTTCTCCATGAAGTAACCCGCGCGCAAATGCAGAACATTTAATCCCGCGATCCGGTTCAGCATTCCTTCGAACTCATGCAGCCCGACTACAGGTCCAGTGCCGGCCTCTTTGTCCGCGCCCACGCTGCTGAGTGAGACTACGTGCTTTACTCCCGAGTGCTCCAGCCCTGCCGCTATCGCGTGGGCTGTGCGGCGTTGATCGCCGCGAAAATCCTGGCTGGTCATGCTGGGCGGGATCATCGCGTAAACCGCATCCGCCCCGGTGAAAGCTCTGGTAACCGCGGCCTGATCGCTGACATCGGCCACAAAACCTTCAGCCCCGCGCGCCACAAATGGCTGCAAACGCTCTGCGCTCCTGCCAATCACTCGCACCTTTTTGCCCTGGTCCAGCAGGTGGTTCGCAACAACACGCCCGGTATTGCCGGCTGCTCCCGTTACAACGTACATAGTGGTTCCTCCATCCCGTTATCGATGCTGTCACGGCCCAGTGTGATGCAAAACTATTTGCAGATCGCTCTTACTGCTTGCAAAACTCTTGCACAGTCTTCGCGGCTCACGTCGTTGTGCGTAACAAACCGCATCTGCTCCAGATCGATTCCCGCCGCCAGAACATTCTGCGCCGCCAGCTTGCGGCTGAATTCCGCCGTATCCATGCCCGTACCAACGATGCTGAATACCAAAATGTTGGTCCGCAC
>DATCAX010000092.1:0-2200 GCA_036512375.1 Candidatus Angelobacter sp.
GGGCGCGGACACGAATCACCTATGGCGGACCGCTGACCTGGGCAGGCTGCGCATGAACCTGACGCCAGGGAACGTGCTGACCGCAAGCACGGTGCTGAACGTGCAGGATTCGCAAAACTCCGGAATCTCAGCGTTCGATCCGGTATCTGTCTCTTTGCACAACCATAATTACCTTTACCTGCTGGGATTGAAAGACCAGATCACGATTGCGCGGGACACGCTGCTGGAGTTTGGCGGGGCTTTCCATCGCAACAAAGCATCATCTCTGCCGCAAGGCGACCTTCCATACATACTGGCTCCCGCTGGGCGCACGGGAAACTATTTTGTAAGGAATGAAAATATTTCCACGCGAACCCAGGGCTTTGCCAATTTGTATCTGCGGCCGTGGAAACTGGCCGGCACGCATCAATTCACCGTTGGCGGGCGCGCGGACCGCGTGCTCTACCATGCGCAGATCAACCGGGGAACTGTGGACTTTGTTGACGGCAATGGCGCTGTAACGCGGCAACTCACTTTTGCCAACACTCCGGGCTTCAGTTTGAGCACGGTGGAATCCAGCGCCTACCTTCAGGACCGCTGGGCGCCAATGCAGCGCGTGATTATTGAACCCGGTGGTCGATGGGACCGCGACACGTACCTGGGCCGAAACTATTTTTCACCGCGCATTGCCGGCACTGTGCTGATCAGCAGCGCCAGCGAAACCAAGTTCAGCGCCGGCATTGGCATTTACTACGATCGCTCAAACCTGGCGCTGGCCAGCAATGGCGCGCAAGGCACCAGGACGGACGAGTTTTTTTCTCCGCTCGCCACATTGTTTCCAGCTTCTTTTACCGTCGATCCAAAGCTGCTCACGCTGCCGCGCTATAACAACTGGAGCGCCGCGATCGAGCGACGATTGCCGGGCAAGGTCTACGCGCGGCTGGAATATCTAAGCCGGCACGGCGCGCATGGATGGGATTTTGCCAGCCAGCCGGGAAATAATTTCCTGCTGCTGAGCAACAAGAAAGATCGCTATGACGCAGCCCAGGTCACGCTGCGCAAGGAACTGAAGCGCGGCTATCCCATAGTGGTTTCTTACACGCGTTCGCGAGCCACTTCAAATCAAACGGTGGACTTTGCCATTGACGCGTTGCTGGTGGGAAATCAAGCGGGCGGCGCACTGCCGTGGGATTCCCCGAACCAGGTGGTGTCCTGGGGAAGTTATCCGCTGCCGTGGAAACTGAAGAAATTTGACCTGGCATGGTCCAGCATATGGCGTTCCGGATTTACTTTTGTGACGATTGACCAGTTCGGCCAGATCGTTTCCGGACCCGGACTATTCCGTTACCCTGATTTCTTCACGTTGAACGTTACCGTGGAACGGAAGTTCGCCTTCCATGGCTATAGGTGGGCGGCGCGCATTGGCATCGACGATGTTACGAACCGTGAAAATCCCACGGTGGTGGACAACAACATAAATTCACCCAGCTTTCTCAGCTTCTTTGGCACCGATCACCGCACGCTGAATGGACGAATACGGTTTTTGGGAAAGAAGTAAGGGAGATTGCCAGAATCGCCGAAATTGCCAAAGATTGCCAAAATCGAAACTCCAAACTCTTGAAACACAGAGGAACAGAGGAAGCGAAGGCAGCCAAAGGATTGCAAGAGTCGCCCGCTGCATGGAGCCTTCGAGCAAGATAATACGACACCTAAGACTTCATCGAAGAATTTATCCCACGTTGAATTCCGGCTCTGGCGTGGCTTCCAGCAGCGTGCGGGTGTACTCGTGCTGGGGGTGGGACGTGATTTCTTCGGATGGGCCGACCTCGACGATCTCTCCGCGACGCATCACGGCGATGCGGTCACACAAATAGCGCACCACCGGCATGGAGTGCGAGATGAAGAGATAGGTAAGGCCGAAGTCGCGCTGAAGTTTTTTGAGCAGATTCACGATCTGGGCGCCGACGCTGACGTCGAGCGCCGAGACAGGCTCGTCACAGACAATGAATTTGGGGCGCAGGATCAAGGCGCGAGCGATGCCGATGCGCTGGCGCTGGCCGCCGGAAAATTCATGGGGATAGCGGCGAAGAGCGGCTTCGTCGAGGCCGACGGCGCGCATGATTTCGATGGCAGACTGATGCAGAGATCTGGCATTCGCTGAGGCGGGGGTTGATTGTCCGCCGCCGAGGGCGGTTATGCCGGAGTGAATGACCAGCGGCTC
>DATCAX010000093.1:0-11986 GCA_036512375.1 Candidatus Angelobacter sp.
TTCGGCCTCGGTCCGACAACTGCGCCGGTGCGTGCTTGTGAGACATCCGGAAACTACGCGCGGGACTGAGTCTCGTGTTTCTCACCTGCATAAAGCAGCAGAATTGGAGTTTGGCGCTGCTGGTGTTATTTCCCTGTTCAACCCTCCGCAACCCTCCGGAAACTGACGCCGCGGGAAACACGCGTAGCTTTTCCATCGCGAGTCCCCTGTTTGAAAACGAGTTGGTTTTCACCACGCGCATGCGCGACACCGCATTCAAGCGCTCGCTGCACACAGTGCCGTTAGGCACGAAAATCAAGATCGACCCGGCGATGGGCTCCTTCACGCTGCACAAGGATGTGTTCAAGCCAGCCGTGTTCCTGGCCGGCGGAATTGGAATCGCACCTTTTCTCAGCATCCTGCGGCAGGTGGATAAAGACCGGCTCCCGCAAATGCTATACCTGTTCTATTCCAATCGGCGGCCCGAAGACACAGCGTTCCTTGACACCCTGCAGACTCTGGTGACGACCAATCCCAAATTCCGCCTGATCTGCACCATGACAGAAATGTCGAAGTCCGAGAAAAAATGGAAAGGGGAAGCCGCTCTGATCGACAAGCAGATGCTGTCAAGATATTTGGGCATTCTGCTGGGCCCCATTTACTACATTGCCGGGCCTCCCGCAATGGTGACGGCAATGCGACACACGCTCGTACAAGCCGGAGTCGAAAAAGATTCCATTCGAGCAGAAGAGTTTGCCGGCTACTGAGCTATCGGGACGACATGAACGTGCCATTTATGCTTCGTCGGCGCTTGCTCAAGCGCCGACGAGCAAAGGTATTATGTATACGCCACTCGCGGCGCCTGCATTCTTGGCGCCGGCAGAATTGCGAAGCGGATGTCGATCGGCACATGCAGCAGGATCGGTACAAGCAATGAGCCGGTGGCGACATAGAGTCCGCAGAAGAACGCTCCGGCGAGTGCGGTGAGTACCATGCCGGTGAATCCCTGATAGGCGTGGGCCAGTCCGAAGATCGCCGACCCGGTCACCAGCAATGCCGTTCCGCCAAGTAGTAATGGGCCATGCAGCGTGGCCAACAGCCATCCGCGAAATACGATCTCTTCGCAGATGCCGGCGCTGATGGCGACCAAGGCCCACAACAATCGCTCGTGCATCGTCACCGGAATCAATACGGTGAAATCGGGCATGAGCCGGCGCAGTCCGCGGACGGGCGCATCAGGCGCAGGCGCTGTGCCTTTGCGATTGGCTTTGAGCCGGACGACGATGAAACCGACCGTGCCCATGGCTACACCGAAAAATACGCCGGTCATCATCCCCCAGTCGAAGCTGCTGCCATGCGAGGCGGCGTGAATCAGCGGCACGCCGTCGAGGGCAAGCAGTTTGGGATTCATCCTGCCCCAGTCAAAGCGGAGCGCAGCAAGCGCCATCAGCGCACTCGCCCATTCGAACATGAGCGCCCGGCGATAGACGCGTGCGCGTGCCTGCGTGTCGCCGTTGGCAAGTGCCTGTTTTAGCAGGCGGTAGCTTGCGGGAAAACGCATGACTTCCCAGACAATGTAGGCTGTCAATATGATGTCGATTGCGTACGATACTATATGCATATTATTTAGTCCTGCCTTTTCGTGAATCAATGGATCTATTTCTAAACCTCAGGGGCTAAAGCCCGTGTGGTTTCCGGGCTCGGCGGCACGGCTAAAGCCGCGCCCTTCCACCGATTACTCCTTCATGTCGTCGATCAGTTTCTTTGTCTCTGCAATTTCCTGCAGCTTGCGGCGTCGCATGCGCCGAAAGAGGAACATTTCCAACACCATGGCGATGACGATTGCCCCGTCTCTGCCATGGAAACCCTTCCAGTTCCATGCCACAAATGCCGTCATCAAAGTCGTGGCCACCAGCAAAAAGTAAAACGAGAAGTTGAGCGATTTCTCGCGCGCTACGGCTCTCTTGTAGCTGAGTTCGGTATACGCCAGTGTGTTTTGCGCGGACGGTCTCCACGCGCCGCGACGTACCCACCATGCATAGCCGCCAAGAAATACGCCGGCAAAGGCAATGCCCGACGCCAGCCCCATCGCAAATGCCGTTCGCGTGCGCAGAGCCTCGATGGTCGAGAGCGCGAGGCAGACGCAGACGGCAACCACCGCTGCGGCAATCCGCAGGTTCTGGCGCTTGATCTTGCGCTTGAGCTGCGGCAGTGGTTCAGTGTCAGTGTGCCACTGCTTCCGCCAGGTTTCGAGTTCGTTGTCGATGGTCACGAACGTGCCTCCAATGCTTCCTTGAGCGCTTTTCTGGCCCGGTTCAGGCGCACCGCCACATTGCTTTCGCTGATGCCGAGCACCTCGGCGATTTCCGCGTGTGAGAGCTCTTCGAGCAGCAGCATCACTACCTGCCGGTAGGCGAGCGGCAGACGCTGGATCGCGGTGCGCAAGCGGTCGCGCTGATTTGCGATGGCCAGTTGCTCTTCCGGCTGCGGCCTGGGATCGACCGGCTCCAGCGGACGCGGCAGGTCATCCAACGGCAACGGCAGCGCATCATGTGCGGGATGCCGTTTAAATACATGGCTCAGGCCGCGATTGTGCGCGATGCGATAGATAAAGGTGCGCTCAGAGGACTCTCCGCGAAAGTGCGGCAGCGCCTGCCAGATGGCCAGAGCGATATCCTGCGTAAGCTCTTCGCGCGCGCCCGCAACCTTCTCATAGCCGAAGGCGAGCCGCGACAGGGCCGCGCCGTACTCGTGCATGATGCGATTGAAGCGGGCGTCTGTCGTCTCAAAGGCCGCGTCGCGCGTCGCCTCGCGCCTGTCCTCGCTCAAAGCATTGCTCCCATCCCATCCATGCTGCTTGCGAGCCCGAATGCGGAGATCGCGCTGGCCGGCCCCCGGTATGTTCCCTGCTCAGGCCGCACGCTTGATCTACCTCCCTGGGTCTACTTTCCCCTTCATAAGAGATAGTCTCGGCCTGCGGCAAAAGCTTACAGTATTTTTTTTAGGGAATAGCGGAATTCGCCCTTTGCGGAAGGTCGAGCCTCCGCCGTATATACGTTGAGATCGGAAGATATCGCTGGTTTCGGCAGCAAATCCTTCTGTATGAAGAGCCTTTAATCCAGAGATAACAAAGAAATTGCCGCAACCGTCATCGCCTAAGGTCGGTCAAAGAGGAATGCCTGTCGAAGCTGATCCTGTGCGGGGAGGGTTCGCTGAGGCGGACGCTGCACCATTACGAAGCCCATTACCATGAAGAACGAAATCACCAAGGCAAAGACAACTTGCTTCTTTTTCCGCTGCGGAATCAACCGGCGAGTCGGAAACAGGGAAAGGTACGGTATCGGGAGCGGCTGGGTGGACTGCTGAAATACTATGAGCGCGAAGTGGCATGAGATGAGATGCCCTATGAGTTTTTTGACCATACGGGAACCGGCTTGATAATGACGACTTCGGCTGGACGCTGTGAGGGTTTCAACTGAGGATGTACCAGTAGTCGTCATTTTTCAGAGCTTTGTGAACGCGCACTTTGTGCCCGTCTGATTTGTTGCCTTCCATATAGTAGTCCACCGTGGCACGCCCTCCACCTTCGACATGCGATGCAAAGCCGGTCCAAAACCTCGAATACACCGCAGGAGAGGTTCCGGTTTCGCACTGAATTTTTGTATACCCGAGCGCCAGGGCTGCTTTCTTGATTTCCTCAAGTGTCCTGGGCTGTGATGTTGCAGCCAATGCAGACAATGCCTCTTCCTTTGTTTTATAGTCGCCTGTTTTTTGCTGAGTCGCTACGTAGTGGATTTGCCAGCTTGGCTTTCTGCCTCCGGCGCGAGCGTTTACAATCTGGACTTGTTCGTCACCTGGCATTCCGTCGACTTCGTACAAGAAGACTGGACCCGATAGCACCGGAACATCGCCGCTCCGGGAATGTGCTTTGGGTTTCATTGTCAGTTTGTGATTATCGGTCATCTTCTTTCCACCTCATTCAGAACCAGCCGGGCACGGTGGTACGCATCACTGACAGTAGCCGTCAACTTGGGGCTGGGTTTGATTTCCCGGCCTCGCAAGCGGATTACGGCAATGATGCGTGGCTGCGATTACGAGAACTGCGTTTCCCGTGGCTTGCCCACAAACCATTATACGCGAATATTAGGCGAAGATAAAAAGGTGTGGGTTAGCGCAGCGTGCGCGCTGAAGCTGTCCTCCGCAGAAATTCCTTTTAAGCCAAAGAATAGGGGTCCTGACCACCGGGTACCGGTAATCAGTCGAGCGATTTCCGACAGGCTGGCATACCACTGGCCGTCATATTCGAACCCGGAGTTGGCCACGGTCACCTTGTAACTCTTTCCCTGCCATTGCCGAATGACTTCTCCGGAGCAATCGACGGTCTTCCGCTGGCCGCATACATCTGGCTGAAGCGCCGCCCCAACTGCCGCAGCACTTCGTCGCTCATCTGCCGGATCGGCCGCAGCGGATGGTCGGCAGGAACTCTTTGTTCGGGGGAAAGGTAGCTATACATCGCACTCTGCTGATGATCATCTCCACGCATGCCTACTCTTAACACATCGACTTGGAGTTTTACAGTGAGTTTTTCAGCAACCCGTTAGGCACCACCACTGCTGGATCGCCCTGGCCCGTTCCTGATCGACATCGGCACTAATGATGATAGCGGCGGTCGGGTGCTGTTGGATTAGGCTGAACACCTCATAGATGGTCAGCATCTGAGACCTGGGCGACGTTTCTATTTCGGGAAATCTTGGTACCTTCGTACCCGTTGGGATGAATCAGATTGCCGCGCAACGTGCAAAAGAGTACATAATCAGTATCCAGAAAGAAGCGTGCTTCATGCGAGCCTTCACAGCATCCGAACTTGAAACCGCGACTGTCAATATCTCAAATTCCAACTGCGGATGCGGGCAGATCGCCTACAGAGTCGTGCGCGTAAATGTTGACCAGAAGCCGACTGAGGTGCCCTTGTGCGGGAGACATTATATTGAAGCTCTCAAAAGCGTCCGACAGGACTCCGGCCCGGCAGCGCCGAGCGCATCCATCGCACTGCAACACAGCGCTCTCTAATATGGTTAAGCGTCTTCGCATTGGCCCTCATCTGCTGTAAGCTCAACTCGATTGCTGCCCTTCCCAGGGTTGCACAAAAACGATGTTTAGTCAGCGTGCGACTTTTCGCAGTGACGACAATGTTCCAGCAAGTGGAATTTACTCGGTGTCCCACACCCCGTGTGGTCAAAAATCTCAAACGTGTTGCAAGGTCAGGGATTTTACAACTCCTCATGTTCCGCTTTCGCATGTCCTTTCTTCAAACTGGACTAGCGCGTAGAATCCTGTTTCCCATGACAACGAAGATGCAGGAAGCGGATAAATGATCTGGGCGCGCATGCTGGCCTACATCACCGGAACGGTGGATCAGGAACTGTTGTTGAGGAACGAGTATCTGGCCGCCGAGAACCGGATTCTCGTAGCCCAAATCAAGGGCAGGTTGCTGTTATCTGACGCCGAAAAAGCTACGCTGGCCGAAATCGCCCACGGCTGGGACGCAAAGCCCTGGAAGAAGTAGCCGCTGCCGCGAAGCCCGACACGCTCCTGGCCTGGTACCGCAAGCTCATCGCCAACAAATTCGACGGATCGAAGTTTCGTAAATCCCGGGGTCGTCCCAGAGTTGACGAAGAAACGGAGCGGTTGGTAGTGCAGATGGCGAAAGAGAATCCCGGTTGGGGCTACGACCGGATCGTGGGGGCCATGGCCAACCTGGGTCATCGGCTGTCGGACCAGACGGTGGGCAATATTCTCCGCCGGCACGATATTCCACCGGCTCCCAAGCAGAAGCAGACAACCAGTTGGAAGGACTTTATCCGTGCGCACATGGCGGTACTGGCAGCGACCGACTTCTTCACGGTAAGTGCTGAAGCTGAAAGGGTTGATGACCTACTATGTGCTGTTTTTCATTCACTTGGAAAGTCGGAGGATATGCATGGCGGGGATGACGCGCCATCCCGATCAGGAATGGATGGAACAGATGGCGCGCAATGTAACGATGGAGGAGAACGGTTTTCTGGCTGGCCGCAGGTATTTACTGCATGATCGCGACAGCAAGTACTGCTCATCGTTTCACCAGGTGATTCACGCAGGAGGCGTGAAGACCCTTGCCTTGCCGCCCAGAATTCCGAACCTGAACGCCTATGCGGAACGTTGGGTAAGGTCGGTCAAAGAGGAATGCCTGTCGAAGCTGATCCTGTGCGGGGAAGGTTCGCTGAGACGGGCTCTACACCATTACCAAGCCCATTACCATGAAGAACGAAATCATCAAGGCAAAGACAACTTGCTTCTTTTTCCTTTGCGGAATCAACCGGCGAGTCGGAAACAGGGAAAGGTACGGTATCGGGAGCGGCTGGGTGGACTGCTTAAATACTATGAGCACGAAGCGGCATGAGATGAGGTGCCCGATGAGTTTTTTGACCGTACGGGTCACTCCTCAATCCGGTAATGCCATCCACGCCACTGGGAGCAGTTCGCCGTAAGGACCCTGCGGTCCTGCCATAATCACCCATTCCTCGTGTTCTGCATCATATCGTCCCACTCCATAGCTAATGTTTTTCTTGGAGTCGACCAAGCGTATCACTACGAGCCGTCCTACAAGAGGCTTCCGTGCGTGCACCTGAGTCCATTTCCAATTAAGCTCGTTGAGCTCTTCCAATCCTCACCCCTGTGGTATCACGGTAAGAGTCGACAGCGTCAGCAGCAGCGCTTTTTATTGCGCGGTTCTGGTTTTTTGAAGCCCAAAGCAACGTCGGCTAACTCAAGGAATCTGCTGCTGCTCGGAGCACCGCCGGGGCGATTCTCCCATGCGCGCTCTCCGGTTGGATCTTTGAGGTTGTGGCGCGGTGCTATCCATAGGCCATCTGAAGGATCGGCCTTCCTTTTGCGGCGTTTGGATTGTTTCGCCATTATCCAGCAACGTCGAGTCTTTGATCCCCTGACTTCATCGTCAAGAAACCGATCATGTCAAGTAAGGCAATAGGAGTGTCCAGGCTGTGCAAGGAGCCATCTACCTTTGCTTCTGTCGGGTCATACCCGTTGTACAACATCAGTATTGGCAGCTTTGGATATAGGGCTTTCATCCGTGTTACCAGATACATTCTGCTCGATTCCGGTACGGAGTGACACAGAAGAACGAGATCAAATGAATTTGAGTTTTCTATGAAGCATATTGCTTCTTCGTCATTGCGGGCGGGAGAAACGTGATAGCCAGCTTGCTGCAAAATGAGCGTTCGCGTGTTTTGCAACGTTTCATCGCGACTGATCGTCAGAATAGACTTTGCTATTTTCATGGTACGCCTGCTTCTGGGGGGCCGGAATATCGGCTCGGTATTGAAGGCGCAGGGTGAGCCGAAGGCATTCAGCAGGCGGTGGGTCTTCAGATAGATGTAGTCACTCTTTGTACCAATTAAAAAGCGCTAAGACTGTCCACTTTTGCACACCGACATACAGATAACGAGTGCTCTCGCGGCTTGTACTAATTAATGATAGGAATCAAGGACCGAAGACACCGCCCGATTTTAGTCATAGTGGAACAGGCAGTAGACGGTTCAGGGCTGGGAAAAGTTGACTCAACTCGTCAAACGGTCTGGGAATTGCACACATATATGTACGTTTCGAATTCTTGCTGACCACAGGCATCACGGTCACGTATCAGGTATCTCGTAGCATCCCGATCGGCGAAAGCCTACCCGGAAGGAAATCGTGACTCAGACCCCGCCCTTGGCCGGCGGGGTCTGGAACCAACACTTCACTGAATTGACGTGCAGGGTGTCTGCGAGCGGCTTGCCACGCCCTGGCAGAACAACTGGTCATTGCCAGGTGGCATGCTGGAGCAAAACGAAGCATCATGCAATGACATGGCGCTGCAGAGCGCCCTGGTATTGGGGTCTATTACGCTGCCGCAATTTGACATTGAGCCGTTGCTAGCGAATCCGCACCCTCGATGCTGGACATTCCCTGTAAATCTCCCGATTGCCCGCCCGAATCCGCTGCCGGTCCCTCCGGTGAGAATGACACCGTATCCACGCTCTGGCTTTTCTCCCGAACCTGTTTCTTAAGCGCTCTCACCGTATTCGCACCGATTGTCTTCTTGCCGACGGTCTTCGTTTTCACCGATGCCTTTTTCTGAGCTGGCTTCTGCTTCGCCGATTTCTTCTTAAGAATTCCCCTCTTCTTTGTCAGCTTCTTCGACGGCATTACCTTCTTGTCGGCGGTTCTCTTCGATCTCGTCCGCTTCTTTTGGGCAGCCATACGCGCAGTCTACCACCACCGCCTGCCCAGGCCCGAAAGGCCAAACCCTAGCCGTATAGGAACCCAGGTGCACGTGCCAGAATGTGGACATGCCCCAGGGGTGGTAGTCCCTCAATCCGGCCTCTCCCTCAGGTTGAAAAGGGCATTTCTCGCCTGGATGAAGCAGTGCAGCCGAAGGCCATGGGTAGAACGCTGCAGGACCAGAAGCTGATGGCGCAGGGCCAGATCTCGACTTGCAAGGCGGCGCGGGAGAGCAGCGAGTTTCGCAGGGAGGAAAACAATACGCAGAAGATAATCAACATGGAAGGGGACAGCCTACAGACTCGGACCGGTAAGGTCAATCGCGTCAATCAGAACGGAGTTTTCACTAAGCACAGCGTTAATTCGGCTGCTAACAGATAGAGTTGCCAGGGAAGAATTGGTTACGGAATCGCAAGACTGAATTGTGTACGCAACTTTTCGAGCTCGATTAGTAAGACCCCGTGGATGGGTGATGGCCTGAAACAGCCGGGTTCATCCGCTCCGCTGGGATTGGCATTTGCTGAACACTTTTTCCTGCCAGCGAAATCGCAGCCTTGCACGTTGCGAACGCAAGAGACGTTGCGATTCACGATCTAAGGGTGAAGAACAATCGATTCAGCGCGAGAGGAACAAGATGGCTACAGTGCAACTCGCGGCAGTCGAAGGCGATGGCCCTTGACAGCGGCATGCTTGATGGGCGAATGCCATGCACTCGCGCCAGTACCGCTTTCTCCTAAAGAGATGGAAGACAGACATATCAGAATTTACGGTGCAGCGTCCGATTCTGCTTGAAAAGAATCGCCGTCGGGATTAGGAATGGAGGACGGAGGGTCACTGGCCGGAAAAGTATCGGCAATGGTCTTGTCCAACATCTTTTCTCGTATGTCGTGCTCTTTGTGTTCGTCTATGATTCGGTCCTCCGGATCGCGAGGAACACCATGTTGTTGCATCATGCCATTGCCTCCATCGGCATTCTCCTGGTGAGAGTATCGAAGAGAAATTGATCGGTCCATATTACGCGCAGTGTCCATCAGCCTGGTAGCTTGATTTGAACGCCCCGGAAGGGTGGGCGGTACGGACTCTCCATCTTTTGCAATTGGCGCCGGTCGCCGCTTTGTAAACTCATCGCGGGTCCTTCTGGAAGATGGCCCGGGAGAAAAACGCTAACGCACGTTCCATGCCTTCGCGATGTGTTGGTGCTTCGCAGAGTAATGGTTCCTCCGTTCCTGAGTACAATAGCCTTGCTGACGCAGCGCCCCAGGCCAGCGCCCTTCTTGAGACTTGGTGGTAAAAAAGGGCTCGAAGGCGTGCTTGTACTGCTGTGGGCTCAAGCCGCGTCCATCATCCCAAATCGAGACACGACCTACCGTTCTGAAATGAACGCTCCCACGTGCGAGAAATATATTCGTTCCGTTCTCCGCTGTAGAGTTCCGGCGGTGCATCAGTCTTGCCCATGCGGCATCGCTAAAATGTTTTTCTTTAATAAAATATCGCTCTGCGATGTAATGCTGAATTATTATATTGTCACGTGTATTTGAAAGCAGAAGAAGTGCGTTACATTTGACCCTGGGATGGTCGGAAAATGAAACCGCGGCAGGAGGAATGAGAAAAACAGGCTCATGAGTCAGTCAAAATTACCTGAGAAACGTTTTCGTCACTACGAACATTCTGTCTTACCCGCGACAACCCTGGGGGATTTCACTACTACCTGGCGGGTACTCCCTATTTCCGCCCTGGCAATCGTCATAGGTGTGGTGAGCGCTTATGTTGCTGTTTTGCTGCTACGGCTAATTGGTTTATGCACCAACCTGTTTTTCTACGGCCGGTTACGCACCGACATGATTTCGCCAGGAGGGAATCATTTGGGCTATGCGGCAGTGCTGGTGCCCGTGATCGGCGGGATCGTTGTTGGCGTGATGGCCCGCTTCGGGTCAGATAAGATTCGCGGTCACGGCATTCCGGAAGCCATTGAGGCTATTCTGCTGCGCGGCGCCAAGATTGAGCCTAAAGTCGCCGTGTTAAAGCCTGTTTCAGCGGCTATTGCTATCGGCTCCGGTGGGCCCTTCGGCGCCGAAGGGCCGATCATTATGACCGGCGGGGCCTTCGGTTCACTCATCGCGCAGTTCTTTCATCTCACCAGCGCGGAGCGTAAGACGCTGCTAGTTGCGGGCGCAGCCGCAGGCATGTCGGCCACATTCGCCGCACCATTTGCCGCGATCCTGCTGGCGGTTGAGCTGCTTTTGTTCGAATGGAAGCCACGGAGTTTCATTCCCGTGGTCCTGGCCAGTGTTACCGCCGAGGCGGCCCGCATTCACCTCCTGGGACCGGGTCCACTCTTTCCCGTACCGGCTCATAGCGTTGCTTTCAGTCCCTCAATACTTCTTGGATGTGTGCTCGCAGGAGTTCTGGCTGGGCTTCTATCGGCGGCCCTTACCCAGTTGGTTTATGGCGTAGAAGATGCCTTTTCTCATCTCAAAAAACTCCATTGGATGTGGTGGCCCGCGATTGGCGGCTTGGCTGTAGGCCTTGGCGGATTGATCTATCCCCGAGCTCTGGGAGTGGGATATGACGTGATTGCCCAGTTACTGCAGGGACAAGCCACAACTAGGATGATCCTGGGAGTGCTGCTGGTCAAGTCGATTATCTGGGGCGTGTCTTTGGGGTCGGGTACCTCCGGTGGTGTGCTGGCGCCGCTGTTAATGATGGGCGGCGCGTTGGGTGCGCTTGAAACTTTGTTTTTGCCGGGGCAAGGAGCGGGTTTCTGGCCGTTGATCAGCATGGGCGCCATGCTGGCAGGAACCATGCGTTCACCACTTACGGGTGTAATTTTCGCGTTTGAGCTGACCAGCGACTATCACTCCATCCTCCCGTTACTGATTGCCTGCGTGGCCGCGCATACCCTCACAGTACTGACGCTTCCCCGATCCATTCTCACGGAAAAGATCAGCCGGCGCGGACATCACCTGACCAGGGAATATGTGATTGATCCTATGGAGATACTGGCAGTGGACGATGTGATGTCTACGAACATTACCGCATTGCCAGCGGCCACCACCGTGGCCGAGTTGGAAAATGTCTTCAATAACAATGAAAGTGGGCGCGGTCAGAGGATTTATCCCGTGATCGATGGCGACCGTCTTCTGGTGGGACTGGTGACGCGGAGTGCTTTGCAAAAGATGCGCTCCAATCCCAAAGCCAATGCAAAGAGCGCACGATTACAGGACATCTTTACAGGCGACGAGCCGGTTATTGCTTATCCGGATGAGCCGCTGCGTTTCGTGGTAAACCGCATGGCATCAACTGGACTCACCCGCCTGCCAGTGGTCAGCCGCGGAGCGAAGCCCGAGTTGCTGGGACTAATCTCGCTCCAGGACTTGCTCAAGGCCCGGGAGTTCAACCTGGACGAAGAACACAAACGAGAACGCGTGCTGCGCTTGCGATTGCCTGCGTCGCTGCGCCGTCGCGATGCCCAAGGAGAGCAACGCAAATCCGGGTCCTAAGCGTCCGATCGTGGGCACGGTAATGAAGTCTGTCGCAATCTCGCCAATATGGTTCTGTCAGGGCATCCCATCAGAGTCTCTCATCTTCTAAACCTAATTGAATCGTATACCGATCTATTCACACATGCCAGCCGTAGCGCCAGCCACCAGCAAGGTCTTTCGCTCGGCCGTAGTGAGGTGAAAGAACT
>DATCAX010000094.1:0-3832 GCA_036512375.1 Candidatus Angelobacter sp.
CCGATCTTGCTGCATTACAATCCGCACTGGGACATGCATTTAAGCGCCCGGAGCTGCTGGAGCGGGCGCTAACGCACAGTTCGCATGCGCATGAAGAATCCAAAGCCGGTGGGCCGGATGCTTCTGTGGAGAAGCTGGACAACGAGCAGTTTGAGTTCCTGGGCGATGCGGTCCTCGGTCTTGTTACAAGCCAGCTTTTGTTTGAGAAATTTCCTGCATTCCATGAAGGGCAGCTATCCAAACTCAAGGCCCACCTGGTGAGCGCGGAACATCTGGTGAGCGTGGCGACCCGGATCGGTCTGGGGCAGTACCTGCGATTAGGGCGCGGTGAGGAACGCAGCGGCGGACGGTCAAAAGGAACGCTGCTCTCAGACGCGATCGAGGCGGTGATCGCCGCCATGTACCTGGATGCGGGGCTGGAAAAGACGCGCGAGTTTATCATCCGGCAAATACTGGAGTCTGAGCTGGAAACGATTACCGCGGACGGAGAGAATGAATTCAGTCTGGCGGACCATAAGTCCGCGCTGCAGGAACTTTTGCAATCGAGCGGCCGGCAGCAGCCGGTCTACGTTACGGTGAAAGAAGAGGGTCCGGACCATCGTAAGACATTCACGGTGGAAGCGCGGATTTATATCCAGGGACAAAGCAAGACGGAATACGTGGCCCGGGCCGAGGGCGGAACGAAAAAGAAAGCAGAACAGCTTGCCGCCAAGCAGGCTCTTGAGCATCTGCGCGGCCAGGCTGAGAGCGAATGAGCGATCAAGACCAGACTCCGGAAGAAAAGGTATTGGAATTGAAACCTGCGCCCGTAGAGGTTGTGCCTGCGCAGCCGGACTCGGAGATTCAGACCGCGGAGCTTCAAGGAACGGAACCACAGATTGCGGCGGAAGCCATTCCAGCGCACAAGGCGCATCGGGCGCCTGGGGACATGTTCGGGCTCCAGGCTTTTTTTAGCGTGGTGATCTTCAGCATCTTTGTGATTACGTTTATTGTCCAGGCGTTTCAGATCCCTTCAGGCTCCATGGAGAACACCCTTTTAATTGGAGACTTCCTGCTGGTGGACAAGCTGCACTTTGCGGGCAAGCCGGGAACCGGACATCTGCTGCCCTACGGAACGATTAAACGCGGGGACATTGTGGTTTTTTATTTCCCCGTGGACGCGTCGCAGTTTCTGGTGAAGCGCGTGATTGGCATGCCCGGAGACCACATCCGGTTGCGCGACAAGACAGTTTATGTGAATGGCAATCCGCTGCAGGAAAGCTACGCGGTGCACAAGCAATGGATGCCGGACGGATATCGCGACAACTTTCCCAACCAGCGGGGCTATTCACGAGACATTGATCGCAAGTGGCGGTATGAATTATTGAATTACGTGAACGGCGGCGAACTGGTGGTACCTGAGGACCACTATTTTGTCCTCGGCGACAATCGTGACAACAGCCTGGACAGCCGCTATTGGGGATTTGTACCTCGGGCCAACATCGTGGGCAGGCCCTTGGTGATCTATCTCTCGGTCAAAGGCAGAGAGCCGGAGCGATCCAGTGATAAACTCATGCATTCGGGACAAACGCTCGCCCACCTGTTGCAACTGGCCCGTTGGGACCGAATGTTTCGTCTGGTTCGCTGATCCATAAATACTCTGAGCAGGAAGCCGCGTTTGTTCGATAAAGCCAAAGAGAAAAAGACGGAAAAGAAAAAAGAAAGCCTGCCAGAATCGATTGCCGGCATTGCGGCAGTCCTGGTCTCTGGACTTTTTATCATCACGTTTATGGTGCAGGCGTTTGAGATCCCGTCGGAGTCCATGGTCAAGACGCTTCTGGTGGGCGACCATGTTTTTGTCGACCGGCTCTCACCGACAGCGAAGGCCGGATATATGGGACCGCTGATCCCGTACCGTGAAATTCGACATGGCGACATTATTGTTTTTCTCCATCCGAAGGAACCTGGAATGTACGTGGTGAAACGGATTATTGGAATTCCTGGGGACCGCATTCATCTGCATGGTGGCAAGGTGTACAGAAATGGTGAAGCACTGACTGAGCCTTACGTGAGTCGTTCCCTAGGCGATGAGAATCCGTACCGCGATGAGTTTCCATCGGCTCCGCAGGAGGGCCAGGTAACCCCAGAATGGCCGGCCGTAATGCACGAGCATATGAAAGATGGCGAACTGGTGGTCCCGCAGGACAGTTTTTTTGGCATGGGCGACAATCGTGACGTCAGCCTGGACAGCCGGTTCTGGGGATTCATCCCGAGAGAAAACGTCATCGGGCGGCCGCTGTTTATTTATTGGTCATTTGATACGCCGAAAGACCAGTACGAGCGCACCTCCATGGCGGAGCGTGTTGGCTTCCTGTTTCACGTGGTTACGCATTTTTTCAGTGAAACACGCTGGAGCCGCATGTTCCATCTGGTGCACTGATTCCAATTCAGGTCAGGAATACATCTTTGCCGTTATTTAAAACAAATCAAGGGGAGCAGGAAAAACCGGAGCGTCCAAAAGAGACACTGCCGGAATCAATTGCGGGAATTGCGTCCGTGCTGGTCGTGGGACTTTTTATTCTTACATTTGTGGTCCAGCATTTTGAGATCCCGTCACGCTCCATGGAGCGGACCCTGCTCGTGGGCGACCATGTATTTGTCGATCGCCTCACGCCCCTGGGCAAGGGAAAGCTGGGCTGGCTGTTGCCTTATCGTGGAATTCACCGCGGAGATACAGCGGTCTTTCTTACGCCCAATCCCTCAGAACCTGGGTTATATCTTGTAAAGCGGATTATCGGCGTGCCGGGGGACAGGATTCGGCTGCGCAACGGCGTGATCTATCTGAACGGAGTGAGGCAGGCCGAGCCGTATGTTGTCCGCAACGGGACCTATGACACATATCGCGATGAGTTTCCCGCGGCTCTCAACCAAGGTGTGGGACAACTGGAGCCGGGCTGGGCCATGAGCTTGCCGGCCAGCATTCACAATGGCGAGCTTGTGATTCCGCCGGATCACTACTTTGCCATGGGCGACAATCGCGACAACAGCCTGGACAGCCGTTATTGGGGTTTTGTTCCCAAAGAAAATATTATTGGGCGGCCGCTGGTCGTTTTCTGGTCGTTCGATGTGCCCGAAGAAAACGGCGAGCCGAAGCCCATAGCGGATCGCGTTGCTTCGTTTGTGAACGTTACCCTTCACTTTTTTAGGCTGACCCGCTGGAACCGGATATTCCGGTTGGTGCACTGATCATGACGCCTGCCAGAAAAAAAGTTGTCGCGATTGTGCTGCTGGTCCTGGCGGTATGCATCTTCCTGCCGCCGAACATCAACGGCGCGCGCTTCAGCACTCGACTGGCTTCAACATTGAGCGCCGCGCTGGGAAGGGAAGTGAAGATCGGGTCGGTAAAGTACCGGCTGTTCCCACGTCCTGGATTTGATCTGTACGATTTTAAGGTGATGGACGATCCTGCGTTCAGCGCGGAACCGCTGCTCCTTTGCGGAAAGGTAACGGCCGACCTGCGGCTGACCTCGCTGTGGGAAGGCCGCCTGGAGATTGCCAATCTAAAGCTTACCGATGACGTGGCTCCGCCCAGCCTGAATCTGGTTTACGAGCACGACCACTGGAATATGGAGCCGCTGTTGTTGCGCGTGGAGCAGGTACCAACCGCGCCAACGGCGAAGCGCAGCGCGGAGCAGCGCTCCCGATTCCCTTATATCGAAGCCAGCGGCGGTCGAATCAACCTCAAACTCGGTCCCGAGAAAAAGCCTTACGCGCTTACTAACACCGATTTCGCGTTTTGGCTTGCCGCCGAAGACACATGGCATATACGTCTTGAGGGTCATCCTGTCCGCAC
>DATCAX010000095.1:0-4275 GCA_036512375.1 Candidatus Angelobacter sp.
GCCAGCTTGTAGTGCGCTGGCGCGTAGTGCGAATCCACTTGCAGTGCCTGGCCGTAATAGATGATGGCCTCGGGGCATTTGCCTTCGTTAAACTCGCGATCCCCACGCTCCATGGCTTTTTGAATGCGCGTGGCGGGGTCCCGATGGCACGACCACTGCAACGCAGCCGTAAGGAAGAGCGCGAACAGCAGCGTCCAACGTCGAAGGTTAACCCTCATAGTGTCCTAAGGTCCCAACCGCGTTCTTACCATGCAATTTAGCCCTCTCGAATACCAAATAGAAGGATAACTTCGGTGCTGAGTTCCAGGGGTGGTCATAAACCTCTTTTAGACCGGCGAGGACTGCGGACAAAGCAGGCACAATATGGCACAACAGTTCCACTCTACGTTGCGGTTGAGTTACTAGGCCGCAGGCCCCTCTGAGAATATAAAGTCCTCTCGCTTAAGTTAATGATATAATTGGTCTTAGTAACAAATTAGTTGTCCCGTTTGGGTGCGGGGGACAACCGGGTTGGCATGACCCGTGCATCGTATAGGGTGACAACACACCGAGAGTAGAGTGTATTATAAGCTTCCCTGTAGTTTAAGCGCTCAGGAAGAAATTTAAGAGGTAGACATGGCTGCAAATCGCGAGCTGAATTCGACAGACGCAAAGCGGGTTTTGAGACGTTATTGGTGGATTCTGCCCATCAGCACGGTCCTGTTGACCCTGGTGGCTTGGGTTGCTGCCAACGTGCTACCTAAGCGGTATACGTCACAGACCATGGTGCTGGTGGAGCAGCCAGCCGTATCTGAGAAATATGCGGATCCGGTGGTCACTGATGACTTGAATCACCGCCTGGCGACCATGCAGGAGCAGATTTTGAGCCGGTCGCGCCTCCAACCAATTATCGAAAAATTAAATCTCTACCCCGAGGATCGCGGTCGAATGCACATTGACGACTTGGTGGAGAGGCTACGCAGCGCAATTGCCGTCAAGCCGGTGGAATCCATGCCAGGCACTGGGCCCCACCAACTACCGGGTTTCTATATCTCGGCCACCTTTGACACTCCTCAGCTTGCACAGGAAGTTTGCACAGAAATTACCTCCATGTTTCTCGCCCAGAATGCTCGTCAGACCGAACAGCACGCCACGAGTACTACGAACTTCGTGAGTGAAAAGCTTGCTGAAGCGAAGACAAAATTGGACCAAGAGGATGCGAAACTGGCGGAGTTTAAACGCCAGCACCCGGGGTCACTACCGGAAGACAATTCCACGAATTTGGGCATCTTGATGGGCACCAACTCGCAAATGGAAGCCAATACGCAAGCCATCAGTCGAGCCCAGCAAGAGAAAGCTTTTAACGAATCCATATTGCAGCAAGAAGAAGCTAACTGGAAGACGCGAACCACTGGCGGTACGAATCCGGATTCCGCTGACCAGCAACTTTCTGTATTGCAAGATAAACTGACGGATTTACTTTCTCGCTACACTCCCGATCACCCAGATGTCATCAAGACCGAGAGCCAGATCGCGGAACTCAAGAAGCGCATGGCTGAGCCGCCTAAACAAGCGCCTGTCACCGCGCCCGCGCCGTCAACCCATGAACCTCCCCAAATTCAGCTATTGCGAGCTAAATTGAAGCAAGATGATTTAATCATCGCCAATTTGCTGCGCGAACAGGCACAAATCCGGGCTCAAACGTCTCAACTTCAGGGACGAATGCAAGCGACACCCATGGTCGAGCAGCAATATAAGGAAATTACCCGCGACCATCAAGCCGCGTCGGATATTTATAATGACCTGCTCTTAAAGAGTCAAAAGGCAAAGGTATCTGGCGATTTGGCGCGTGAACAGGACAGCGAACAATTTCGTGTATACGATGCACCAAATCTTCCGCAAAGTCCCTCCTTTCCAAAGAAGTCTTACTTCCTTGGCGGGGGCGCATTTGGCGGCCTGGCAATTGGGTTTGGTATTCTATTTCTCCTCGCCATGATGGATAAAACCATACATAGCGAGCACGACGCGGAACTTTTCTTGCAACTCCCGGTGTTGACGGTAGTACCCACTCTGGCTGTGGCCGGATTAAACGGGAATAACGCAGTGGCTGACCGCAAAGAGCACATTTTTAGCGGAGTCTAAGCGGCTACGCGGAATATGAGGAAGCAATGAGCAGGATTCACGAAGCGCTGAAAAAGGCCGCACAGGATAAAGCCACACAACCTCCAAGAGTTGTGACTGCTGACTTGGTGGAAGGCGCGGCCGAGATCAATCGTCACATCGAGCCGCCTGAAGACGTGATGCGCGTCCAAGACATGCGCGTCCCGGGTATCGACACGCGCTTCAAGGAAACGCGTTTCCTCAATTATGAGGAACTTATCAAACGCTGCAGCCATCCGCAGTGGTCACTGGATGCGAGAAATAGCGTTTTCGTAGGCGGGGACAGCGATCGCATCGGGGCAGAACGCTTTCGCACATTGCGCTCGCGCTTGTACCAGATCGCGGGAACGCAGCAATTGAAGAAATTGCTGATTACCAGCAGCATCCCGGCGGAAGGAAAGACTTTCGTTGCCGCGAATCTCGCTCAGTCCATCGTTCGTCAACCGGACCGGCGGGTATTGCTGATTGATGCCGATTTGCGAGCTTCCAGACTGCATCAATCGTTCGGCGCGCCTAGCGGCCCGGGACTTACAGACTACTTGCGCGGTGAAGTGGACGAATACGCGATTATTCAGAGCGGGCTGGATGGGAATCTCTGCTTTATTCCAGGTGGACAACCGGTTTCCAATCCTAGCGAGCTGCTCCTGCGCGATAAGATGAAACATTTGCTGGACGCCATGGCCGAAATCTTTGATTGGGTCATCTTGGATTCGCCCCCGGCTTTGCCCGTTCACGATGCCAGCATGTTGGCGGATATATGCGACGGCGTGTTATTTGTTGTAAGAGCTGGAAGCACCGATTCGGAGATAGCCCAGCGAGTATCGGCGGAATTTCGTGATAAGAATTTGCTTGGCGTGGTACTGAATCGCGTGGATTCGGCGGATACTTATAACAATTATTATTACGGCTATAGCAATGAAGGGGAACTAATGGCGGCGAAGAAGTAAGTCGATTTTGCCGCGCGTTGCAGCGATCAGCTTTCGATTACGGGTGCAGGTATTTTCGTGGCTTGCAGATTCTCCGCGGGCTCTTTGGATTGTAATACCCAAAACACAGGAACCATTAGCAGCAATCCAATCATAAAAAATACCACTCCGCCTTCGCGGTGGAGATTGCCATAAAGAAATCCCGGATCTACATAGCTCGCCAGCACCGTTAACGTAACGATCCGAATGCCATTTTTCACAATCATCACTACTAAGCCCGCGAGCACGAAAACCACTTGTTTCCACCAGGTCCGCAGAAAAAAGTGACCCACCAGAATCGCTAGAACCAGCAACGCGATGCTGGAGCGGATGCCGCTGCATTCTCGCGCCACTTCAATGCTGAAGCGCGGTAGATGGAACACGAAACCCTCTCGGAGAACTGGCAGGGGTGTCAGTCCAAACAGCAATGCCGATATTTCCGTTGAGCCCTTCTGAAGAAAATACACCACTCGATTGAGAAGCGCTTCCGGGAGTGGAATGAAGAGAAACAGGAACATCAATGGAAATCGTGCAGCCTTCAGTGCCTCTCTGCCAAACGCCAGTGCGAAACCCGCGATCCATATGAGCACCAAGCCAAAGGCGCACAGTGACGGTGATGGCGGCTGAGTTCTTATACTCCAGAGAACAATTGCTACCCCTGGGACCAAAAGCACGAGACAAACTGTGACATCGGACGACAAACTTCTAAAAATTCGTCCCCGCTCGATAAACATCAACCAGGCACATATAAACGGAATTAGAAGGATGTGGGAAGCGTCGTCGTTCCCAAATGAATAGCGAAGGAGGGTGGTGAAGGCGGTCCAGGAAATAGCGATGCTAAAAGCCAACCACCCGAGGAACAGCAACCAGCGGCGGTTGGGGTGATCTGCAAGGCTCAAAGCGAGACTCCGCGTGAATAGAAAAGCATCGCGATATTTCGCCGGGTGTGGCAATTCACGCGCCCGGCCAAAACACTACTTGCTGAAAGTCTCGGTGCGACGCACGTAATGGCGGTCGTAATAGTTTCGATATTCACCAGAGCGCGCATGGTCAAGCCACGCGGTGTTTTCTTGATACCAGTCCACGGTACGTCGAATGCCTTCTTCGAAGGAAACTTTAGGCGACCAACCCAGCTCTTTCTGGATTTTTGAGCTGTCCAGAGCGTAGCGGC
>DATCAX010000096.1:0-2250 GCA_036512375.1 Candidatus Angelobacter sp.
CCGACGATCGGCGCGGAGACTTCAGGCTTGTGCAACAGCCACGCCAAAGCAACCTGCGCTGGCGGTACGCCGCGGGCTTTCGCCAGTTGGGCTACGCCTTCTACTACCCGATCATCCGCTTCCTGCGTGTAAAGCTTTTTGGTGTAGTCATCCTCCTGTGAGCGCAGGGTTCCGGCTTTGCGGTTCCCGGCGAGCACGCCGCGCGCCAGCGGGCTCCATGGCACAAGCCCCACGCCTTCTGACCGGCACAAAGGGATCATCTCGCGTTCTTCTTCGCGATAAACAAGGTTGTAATGGTTCTGCATAGTCACGAAACGCGTGAGCCTAAGACGGTCAGAGGTGTGCAGCATTCGCGCAAACTGCCAGGCAAACATTGACGACGCGCCAATGTAACGCGCCTTTCCCGATTTCACCACATCATGCAGCGCGGTGAGTGTTTCTTCGATGGGCGTCTCATAGTCGAAGCGGTGAATCTGGTAGAGGTCAACATAGTCTGTGCCCAGACGGCGCAGGCTATCGTCAATGGCGTGCATAATGTGCTTGCGCGAAAGGCCTTTCTGGTTGGGATCGTCGCCCATGGGGAAGAATACTTTGGTGGCGATCACCAGCTTATCGCGCGATGGCCCAAAGTCTTTCAGCGCGCGGCCCAGCACCTGCTCACTGGCGCCGAGGGAATACATGTCCGCGGTATCAAAGAAATTGATGCCGGATTCAAGCGCTTGTTTGATAAACGGCCGGCTCTCTTCTTCTTCAAGCACCCACTGTCGCCACGTTTTGGTGCCGTAGGTCATGCAGCCCAGACAAATACGGGAGACCTTTACGCCGGTGGAACCCAGGTTGGTATATTCCATTTATGCCTTTCGTCGACTGGTTTCTTAGCACTCTCAGGCTGCGGCCAAGCGGCTGGCTGATTCCCTGATTTTTGCGGCAAATCGTCAATCCACTTCAACCTTCTCGAAGCCCATCCCCAGAAGCAGCGCGGTCACAGTGGCGCGAGCATTTTCACGCGCGTTAACGATGATTCCGCCCAGCGCCGCTTCCTGCAGCAACTCGCCTTCCGCTTCCTGGCGGACCTGTGTCTCAAGATTGGGATCAACCCGGACCAGGATTCCCGTGTTGCGCGAATAGACTTTGGTGCGCGCGTTATCCAGGCGCGTGAGCAGGATTTGCGGATTCGGCAGGTGGATGCGCACCGCCTTCCCCTCAATCTTAACGTCGCCGTTTTTCATGCGGCTGAAATCAATACCGGCCACAACCTGGCCGTGAACGATCATCAGCAATCGATCGCCGGCAATGAAGTCGGGCAGGAGCAGATTATCCTTTTCACCGGTCACGATCTTGTCCATATTGAAAACCACAGTTTCCATTCTCTGCAAGCGCTGGATACGCTCAATCACGCTGCCTTCACTGGTGATGCGCGTGTTACGTCCGCTCAGTAGCGACCACAAAGCCGCCAATGGCCCTGATTGCACACGCGCGAGGAGTACGGCAAGAAGAAGAGCAATGACACCGCCCAGCAGCAGGCCGGGAATTAGTCCCATTCGGCGCAAACGCGAAGCTGGCCGCGTTGAAATCTCAGTCATGTCACCATTGTAAGTTGGTTGCGGCAATACCACGCATATCCAAGGGCCGGATCGCCAACAGCAGGCTGGCTTAGTGCGTCCCCCGCCGAGTGGGGATCGGCCTCTCGAGCTGTTTGTAATACACCGCAGCATTGTCCTTGAACGTGGCTTCATATTGGGGAAACTGGCGAAAGTCCTTATAGGCATCTAGCACAAGAAGCTTCTGTACCCGGTCCAATGACAGCCCATTGCGGTGCATGCGAGCAACCTGATGGCGCAGGTCCGTCAGGTAATTGCGAAAACGTTGCAGTTCACTTTTTGTGGCCAGTTCAAAATGCCCAGGAACAATATGTTCCAGCGGCAGAGCGAGCATGTGATCGAGCGCGGCAATCCAGTTCTCCATGTCGCCATCATCCATGGCGGGGCATGAATTGGTCAGAAAGAGATCGCCGGTGGCAATGGCATGCTGATCAGGAAAATAAACTACAGCGTCGCCCATGGTATGCGCCGGTCCGGGATAATAAATCTGCACTTCGTGCCCGCCTACAAATAGAGTCGGCCCTCTGTTGGTGAGGAAAGTCTGATTCAACAGGTACTCCGGCGGCGCTTGTTGGCCCACTTGAGCTGCCTGTTCGCGCAGCGAACGTAAGACATCTGAGCGGGTTTGATATGTGCTGATGATGACCGC
>DATCAX010000097.1:0-3978 GCA_036512375.1 Candidatus Angelobacter sp.
CACATGTTATCCTTCTGCACGTTCTCGATGAAATGAAAGTGTCTTCACTTCCGGTTTCCTTCATCGGTTCCCAGGGTCAGAGGCAGCATCTCTCCGGGCTCCCTCCCTTCAATGATTTTTTGCGAAAGTGTAATGCATTGGCATTGTTGCGCCAGGCAGCGCCGGACCGGCGTTGCGGCCTGCAACGCCAGGGGAGCGAGAGAAAGCGTCATTCTTCCGGGCTCAAAATCCCTTCAACAATTTCGTGCCGGGCTTCAGTTAGGCCAGGCCGAAAAGCGGTCTCATGGTTCGCCGTGAAGATTGCGGGTTGTTCCGTCTCATCTGGAGACATTCGGGAGAACAAATAAAAACATGGACGCCTTGAAGAACGTCTCTACCACCCTCCTGCCTACCGGCAAGAGTACACGCCCAACATCCATAACCTTGTTCGTCATGACCCTGCTGTTGGCCATGCTCGTTAGTTCTGTGGCCGCGCAGGCGCAAACAGCGCCGCTTGTGGTAACCGCGATCAATTCTGGCCGGTTCTATGGTGATCCGAATCCTGCATTCACCGGAACGATTGCTGGCCTCAGGAGCGGTGACACGATCACGGTAGTCTTTACCACCGTTGCTAACTCTGGCAGCGCGGTCGGAGATTATACGATCGTTCCTACCCTGGTTGACCCGGATAACCAGCTGAGTGGTTACAACGTAACCATCAACAACGGCACTCTTACGGTTACTCCTGCGCCGCTGAGCATCGTCGCTGATGACGTTACACGCGCCGCTGGCCTGCCGAACCCGACCTTCACCGGCACGATCTCAGGACTCAAAAACGGTGATGCCATAACCGCAACCCATGACAGCCCGGCAACGGACGGCAGCGGGGCGGGAACATATCCAATCGTTCCCACGCTGCAGACCGCATCCGGCGCAATCAGCAATTATGCGGTGTCTATATCGAATGGAACGCTCACCGTTACTCCCTAACCAGTTAGCGACGGCAAAACACTTCAGGGCTGGCAATATATGCGCCAGCCCTTTTTTTGTTTGAGCGGAACTGAACGTAAACCGGAAACTTGTTCACGGTTCGTGGCCTGACACTTGTCTCGTGGATCGAAGCGCGTGAGGGATGGTGGGTCAGAGCTATTTGACCAACGCTATTTGAGCGAGCGCTATTTGGACGAACGCTATTTGGCGGACATTATTTTGGCGGACGTTATTTGACGGAACAGTCCTTCCGCCCGGTATCTGCGACGCTCGCAATGAGCCATTTCCCATCGGCGCGAACAAGGTTGAACAAATCCGTTCCGCAGTGGTCCACCTTGCCGTCCACCAGGAACTCGAATGGGGCCCACACCACCGCCAGATCGTTATCGATGCGCACGAGCGGATCGTGAATTCGCTCCTCAATCTGTGACTTCCCGGGTTTACCCACCAGGTCGGCAAAAGCGTCAAACGTCATCTGGGTGGGCTTGCCGTCCCGCATCAGCACCATGCCGCCGCCGGGCAGCAACGGTTTCTTGATTGCAGCCGCGTCACGTTTTGCCATGCCCTCAAACATTGCCGTTATGGGAGCCAAAACCGCTTTTTCGTTCGCCTGCGCTTCTTTTGTGGGGGCCTCTGCCCAGGGCGGTGCGGCGGCGTGGAGCGAGTTGTCCAGAAAGCCGGCGGCTGTTGCTCCGGCGAGAAGCAAAACCAAGGGCAGGCGATGAAAGATCTTCATGGCTTGTGATTGTAAACCCGAACCTGGCGCGCAAGGGTTGCGTTTGGATCTCATCGTCGCAAGGTAATCGGTGCCTTGAAAGCGTGGAAAATAAATGCGGTGTCGCTTGATTTTTTAAGCGCGCGCTTCGCTGCGTTTAGTCCCATCGATCTAAAAACGGGCTCGCCGGGAGCAGCTGCGCGCGGGCCTGCGGCGCAAGGAAGGAATTCATTTCCGAGACTTGCGGCACGACTTCGCAGCCCTTGTTCGCTCCGCTCGCGCTGGGCAAAACGCTAAAGTCATGCCCTGACACTTGTCTCGTGGACCGAAGCGCGTGTGGGAATCAGTGAATCAGCAATTAGGAGATAGAAAGTAGAATTTAGATAATCTGACACGACTTAACCAGGTCTGATAACTTTCAATTTTTTCATCCATCTATTGACTCCCGCCGTCCCTTTCGCTTAATATACGCATTGGTTCTCGCCGGGAGCGGCGCCGGCGAACCACGACTAAGAAGGTAGTGAAAACAAACCTTTTAGCGATCCGGGTATCCCAAGCTGGAGGCGGGGAAACCCAAAAAGGCCAGCACCCACGCGATCATAGCCGACCCATCGTTTGGGTCACAGATTGTGTCGAGCCACCAAAAATCGGGAAATCGCCGGGATCGCGCGACATCGCCGAGATCGGGGAATCCTACCCGACAAATACATCTCTTCCGAAAAAATTATTAGCAGGATGCATGCATAAGTGTGGCTTGGAGCTGCTTAGCCACTAACTACTCAAAGACACTCAAACTTCAAAAGCCACCGAGAGTGGCTTTCTATTCAGGAGAAGACGCATGAGCAAGCAGGAGATCATGGAAGTGATTTTGGGCTGCGCGGAAAAACTGAAGCATGTGCCGACTTTCGAAGAACTTGTGCAGATGACGGAGATATCGCACAAGCAGATCAGAAAGCATTTTGGCGGCTACACACGCGCGCTGCTGGAGTGCAATCTGGAACCAAAAGAGATCGGCCGTGGCGCATACAAATTACCGCTGGAAAAATTGTTTGCCGACTGGGCCGGGGTGGTGCGGAAGCTCAAAAAACTGCCCACCGTAAGCGAGTACGAAATGCACAGCAAGTACACGAGCAATCCGCTGCAACGTCGGTTTGGCAGTTGGCAACAGGTGCCGCATGGTTTAAAGCAGTTTGCCGGGAAGTTCGGCCTCGCCGAAGAATGGAAGGCCGAGCTTGAGCTTGTTCCGACGCCACCCGCGGCCTCCGCGATTGTGCCTGTAAAAACGCGCTTCTTATTGCCCGACAGGCGGGTTTATGGGGCTCCGATGTTTCCGGGCCCGATGGCTTACGCGTCGGTGAATGAAATGGGCGTCGTGTTCTTATTTGGATGGATGGCGCCGCAGCTAGGCTATGTGGTACACAGCCTGCGACCGGAATTTCCGGATTGCGAGGCGATGCGCCGCGTGGGAGAAGACAGGTGCCAGCTGGTGAAAGCCGAGTTTGAATACGAAAGCCGCAACTTCCTGAAACACATGCATGACGTGAAGGGATGCGACTTGATTATCTGCTGGCGGCATAATTGGCCGGAGTGTCCGCTGGAGGTGGTGGAACTGAAGAAAGTGCTTAGCCTTCAGCAGGCGGCAGTGAGCCAAAACTTTTTGCCGCAAAACCTTACCACTGATTAACACGGATGACACTGATTGAAATCGGGGTGATCGGGAAACCAAAAACCGATTTTGGCAATGATGGCAATCTCTTTTGCTTTTCTCCGTGTCTCCGCGCCTCCGTGGTAGGTTTTTTAATATTCGACGCTGACGAGGAAAAGCCCACTGGCCGGCGCGGTGGCTGCGGCAGCGGATCGGTCACGCAATTCGAGAATGCGGCGAACGTCGGCGACCGTCAGGCTGCCTTTGCCGACCATCAGGAATGTTCCGACCAGGTTGCGCACCATGTGATGGAGAAATCCATTGCCGCGCACGGTGTAAATCAGTTCGTCGCCGTGGCGCTGCCACTGGGATTGAAAGATGGTGCGAACGTTGTTGGTTTCAAGAGCTTCTTTGCGTTTCTCTGGATCAACGGCGGCGAAGCTGGTGAAATCATGCTCGCCTTCCACCAGCGAGCCGGCCTCGATCATGCGCGATTCATCGAGCGGATAGGGATGGTGGTATACGTATCGCGCCTGGAATGGAGAACAAATTGCTCCACGATAGATATGGTAGCGATACGTTTTGGCAATGGCCGACCGGCGAGCGTGGAATTCCGGTGGCGCTTCTTCCACCGCCCAAACACGTATCG
>DATCAX010000098.1:0-3397 GCA_036512375.1 Candidatus Angelobacter sp.
ATATCATTCACTACTTTTCCGCCGATAAGGATTTCGCCGGACGTGGGGGTTTCCAGTCCGGCGATCATACGGAGGAGGGTGGTTTTCCCGGAACCAGATGGTCCCAGGAAAACCAGAAACTCGCCTTCGCGAGTTTCCAGGTCAACGTCGTTGACCGCTCCCAGTTCTCCTTCTTTGAATACTTTCGTCAGTTTCCGTGTCTGAACAACAGCCATCGAACCCCCGTATGAGTGGTTGCTTACTTCCAGCGATCAAAGATTCGCTTGTACTCTTTTTCCGCCGCTGAGGCCGCATTTTCCGGCGTTTCATCGCCGCGTGCAACTTTGGCGAACATCGTGGGGATGACCCATGTCTTGAACGATTCGTCGATCGCGGCCGATGCATAGCCCGGATAACCGACGTTGGTAGCCCAGTCAAGAACATCGCCCAACACCGCGTATTTATTGTTCGGAGTAGCGCGCGGATCGTTGGCGATCTCTTCTTTCAGCTTGGGAACAACACTGGGGAAGGTTGGGAAGTTGTAGAACTGTCCCGCGGTAAAGCCGTCATGGAATGCGTCAATGTAATCGATCAGGAACTGCTGGGCGCCATCCTTGTTCTCGGCGAACTCCCAGATCACGTAGCAGTTCATGACGTGTTCCGCGGCGATGCGACGAACCGGTCCCTTCAGCGCGCGGCTAATCATGATCTTGCTCTCAATGGGCATCTTCTCGCGTTCGGCTTGTCGCGTGATGGAGATAGCGTTGGCCACATAAGAAACGCGCCCGGCCAGCATAGCTTTGTTGTTATCCGGCGGAGTCCATGTAAACACTTCCGGAGTTTCCGATTCCTGGAACAATGCTTTCATGAACTTCAGCGCTTCAATCGTCTGTTTTGAGTTGATGGTTACATTGCCGGCTTCATCCTGTTCAGCACCGCCATAGGACCACAACAGAGCGCGCATCGCCATGCTGGTGTCAAGTTCCTGTCCCAGACCGATGCCGCACGGATGGCCGTTCTTGTCTCTAATCTTCTTGGCGCCCGCGCGCAGATCGTCCCAAGTGTCTGGGCCATTGGGGTAACCCGCTTCCGTCCACCAGTCTTTGTGCCAGTTGCCGGGATCGGGGGCGTACGAATCAGAGAAGGCGAAATATTTCTTCGTCTTCGGGTTGTAGGTCGACTTATGTGCAAGGTCAATCTTCTTCCCATGCTTTTTCTCGACCTCCTGGTAGACATGGCTCATGTCGATGACTTGCTTTTCATACGCCGCCGGCGGCGACAGGAACATAAAGATGTCGTGGCCTTTTTTGGCCTGTGCTTCTGCGGCAGCCCGCGTATTCAAATCAGTCAGGTTGATGTGGTCAACCACTACGTTGGTGTTATGTTTTTCTCCCCATTGTTTGGCGAAAGTCCCGTCAAACCAAGTGTCATAAGCGGGAACAAAGTGGCTCCACTGCAGAATCTTGAGCGTCTTCTGCTGCGCAGCAGCCCGTTCAGGAAACAGGAATGCAGGCCCCAGCGCTCCAGCGGCTATGCCGCCGGCCCCAGCAATTTTGATGAAATCTCTGCGAGATACACCCTTGCCCTTCTTCTCTTCCTTCATGTTGCCTCCTCAATCCTTCAGCGATTGTTTTGCAATCGCAATGTGATCTAGATTTTACTTGCCTGCTTCCCCATCAACGTTCTTCCCCAAAACGCTTTACATCTTCAGGAACATCTTTAGTCGCTACCGGCCGGTTGCCCTGCACCATCACCCGGATCTGTTCCACCACATCTGGATTGGCCAGCGTGGTGACGTCGCCCGTATCCATTTGATTGGAAATTGCCGCCAGCACACGCCGCATGATTTTGCCCGAGCGTGTCTTGGGCATGTCCGGAACAACATGAACTCTTTTAGGCCGAGCGATCTTGCCGATCTGGTGTTCAATCGCCTTGATCACGGCTTCCTGAATCTTGGCAGCATCGTGTTGGCCGGGCTTCAACGAAACGTAGACTTCCGGAACACGCCCTTTTACTTCGTCGACCACCGGAATCACCGCAGCCTCAGCTACTTCACTCACCATCAGGCAGGCTGACTCCAATTCCTTGGTTCCCAGGCGATGGCCCGCAACGTTGATCACGTCATCCACGCGGCCGAGAATTCTGAAGTACCCGTCCGGTGCCTGCACAGCGCCATCACCGGCAAAATACGGCCAGTCGCGCCAGTCTTTACTCTTGGGGTTTTTGTTGTACTTGCGGTAATACTGCGCCACAAAGCGGTCACGATCACCGTAAATGGTCTGGAACATTCCCGGCCAGGGATTCCTGATGCAGATGTTCCCTGCCTTGCCAGAACCGCCTTTTACTTCTTTGCCTTCTTCATCGAAAATCACCGGATAAATGCCCGGCAGAGCAGGCCCGGCACTTCCCGGCTTCATGGGATCGATGGCCGGCTTGGTGCTGCAAAGAAAGCCGCCCGTCTCCGTCTGCCACCATGTATCGACGATGACCGCCTCGCCTTTGCCTACAACCTGGTGATACCACTTCCATACTTCGGGCTCAATCGGTTCGCCCACCGTCGTCATGTGCTTAAAGTGGTAGTCGTATTTTGCCGGCTCGTCCGGGCCGGCTTTGCGCAGCATGCGAATCGCTGTCGGCGAGGTATGAAAGATATTCACGTTCAAGCGTTTGGCTACACGCCACGGCCGTCCCGCGTCAGGATAATTCGGTACGCCTTCATACAACACGCTGGTTGCCGCCAGCGCCAGTGGCCCATAAACGATATAAGAATGCCCGGTGATCCAACCGATATCGGCCATGCACCAGTAAACGTCAGTGGGATGAAGATCCTGAATGTATTTAGTGGTGCCGGCAACGTAAGAGAGATATCCGCCGGTTCCATGCTGGCACCCCTTGGGCCGGCCCGTTGTGCCGCTGGTATACATCAGAAAGAGCGGAGCTTCTGATGGCATGGGCACCGGGGCTACCACGTGGCCTGCATATTTTTTGAGCACGTCTTCCACGAAGAAGTCGCGGCCTTCGACCATCGGTGTCTTGGAGTGGTACTTCCCCGCTTCGCGGTGCCAGACCAGGACTTTTTCCACCGCTTGGCCTTCAGTTTTGGCCGTCTTCACAGCAATGTCGGCCTTTTCTTTGTGGTCAGTCATGGCGCCGCTGCGGTAATAACCGTCAATCGTGACCAGGACTTTGCTTCCTGAATCAGCGGCGCGCATGCCGCAGGCTTCTCCGCTGAACCCGCCAAAGACCACGGAGTGGATTACACCCAGGCGGGCACATGCCAGCATGGTGATCGGCAGCTCAGGAACCACAGGCATGTGGATGGTGACACGATCTCCAGCCTTGAGCCCGGCAAAATCCCGCAGCAGGGCCGCCATCTCATTCACACGAAAATAGAGTTCCTGATAGGTGATGGAAACCG
>DATCAX010000099.1:0-2208 GCA_036512375.1 Candidatus Angelobacter sp.
TGCTCATAGTCTGGAAGCTTCTGCCGTCGAATGTTGGCCCTACTCAGACAGGAAGCCAGATCAAGTTCCTGGTTTTTGCCATCTCACTTCTGTTCATGGGCCTGGCAACCTGGCGCGGAATGCTGCCCCGCACTCGGCCGATTATGCCGGGAGAGCTGATGGTCTCCGACTAAGGTTCGGCGTGAGAATTGAGAAGGCTGAATCGCTGTTTCATGTGATTTAAATCACAAAGCACGCTGCCACTGGCGGAGTATAAGGTAGTTGCCATGTGCTTAGCGATTCCTGGAAAAGTGGAAGAGATTACCACTGACGGTATGATCCGCGTCGGTCGAGTGAACTTCGGCGGGGTGGTCAAGAACGTCTGCCTGGATTACGTTCCCGAGGTCGAGGTGGGCGACTATACCATTGTCCACGTTGGGTTTGCGATCTCCAAGATCGATGAGGAAACCGCAGAGCAAACGCTCAGAGACTTCCGCGAATTAGGTCTTTTGGACGAGGAGCTGGCCAGCGAGGAAGAAGCCTTTGCGCGGGCGGCCAAGGCGCCGCAATCCTCCTGCCCCGATGGAAGCTGCTCCGGCCAATGAAATATCTTACAGAGTTTCGCAACGGCGAAATTGCGCAACGGATTGCCCGGGAGATTTACTCAGTTACTACGCGCCCGTGGAAGATCATGGAAGTCTGCGGCGGGCAAACCCATTCGATTATCCGGAACGGAATCGACCAGATGCTGCCTGCGGGCATCGAGATGATTCATGGGCCCGGCTGCCCGGTGTGCGTTACTCCGCTGGAACTGATCGACAAGGCGCTGGCCATCGCCGCCCAGCCAGGCGTCATCTTTTGCTCTTTTGGCGACATGCTGCGCGTTCCCGGTACCGAGGGTGATTTGTTTCAGGTAAAAGGCGCGGGTGGTGACGTGCGCATAGTGTATTCGCCGCTGGACGCGGTCGAACTCGCGGTCAAGAATCCAGATCGCCAGGTTGTGTTTTTCGGCGTCGGTTTTGAAACTACAGCACCGGCGAACGCCATGAGCGTCCACCTGGCGAAGCGCCGGGGCCTCAAGAACTTTTCGCTGCTCGTGTCTCATGTTCTGGTTCCGCCGGCTATCGAAGCCATTCTTCAGTCGCCGGGAAACAAGGTGCAGGGATTTCTACTGGCAGGCCACGTGTGCAGCGTGATGGGCTACTGGGAGTATCCGCCGCTGGCTGAGAAATACAAAATTCCTCTGGTGGTCACCGGGTTTGAGCCGCTCGATCTGCTTGATGGAATTCGGCGCGCTGTTATTCAACTGGAAGCCGGCCGGCACGAAGTGGAGAATGCCTACAGCCGCGTGGTCACATTCGAGGGCAATCGCGCAGCGCAAAAGCTGCTGGGCGAAGTGTTTGAGGTGACCGATCGCGCATGGCGCGGCATTGGAGTGATTCCTAAGAGCGGTTGGCGCTTGAGTGAAGCCTACCGCGAGTTCGACGCCGAAGAGCGTTTCCACATCACGGGCATTCATACACAGGAGTCGACGCTGTGCCGCGCGGGAGAAGTGCTGCGCGGAGCTATCAAGCCGGCGGAGTGCGCGGCTTTCGGCAAGGAATGCACGCCGCGTCATCCGCTGGGAGCGACGATGGTTTCGAGCGAGGGCGCTTGCGCGGCTTACTACAACTACGGACGATTTTTGTCGGCGGAAGAGCTAGCTAGTGCGGGCTCAGGGCTCACGGGAGCCGCTCATGGTTGAGCAATCGAAGACTGGCGCGCCGGTTTTGTCAAAGTCGGTTCCGGATTTTTCGAACTGGTCGTGCCCGCTGCCTCTGGTCGGCTATCCGACTATCGTGATGGGACACGGCGGCGGTGGAAAGCTGGGCAACGAGCTGGTCGAACATCTGTTTTTGCCGGCCTTCCGCAATCCTGCTCTTGAGAATCTTGGCGACGCCGCGGTGCTTGACCTCGCAGGCGGACGTGTTGCGATGAGCACCGATTCCTTTGTGGTGCAGCCGTTGTTTTTTCCTGGCGGATCGATCGGTGAGTTGGCTGTGAACGGTACGGTGAATGATTTGGCCGTGTCGGGCGCGGTACCGCGATTCCTGAGCGCGAGCTTCATTCTGGAAGAAGGATTTCCGCTTGCGCAACTGGCGGCGATAGTGGAGTCGATGGCCAAGGCTGCAGCTACAGCCGGCGTGCAGATTGTAACCGGCGATACCAAGGTGGTGGAACGCGGGCACG
>DATCAX010000100.1:0-3786 GCA_036512375.1 Candidatus Angelobacter sp.
TCCAACTGGCCGCGGATAACGCGGTCGGCGCCAGTGAAAGCGCCCTTTTCATGGCCGAAAAGCTCACTTTCCAGCAGGTTCTCCGGCAAAGCCGCACAATCGACCGCGACAAAGGGTCGGTCTCGGCGGAAACTGTGCGCGTGGAGAGTGCGAGCAACCAGGTCCTTGCCGGTCCCGGTCTCTCCCTGGATCAGAATGTTGGCGCTGCTGCGCACCACCTTCTGTAGCGTTGCGAAGAGTTTCCGCATTGCTTCGCTCGTACCTACAATCTTGTCGAATCCCAGTTCGGTAGCTAACTGCTCGCGCAGATTAAAATTCTCTTCCAGCAGTTGTTTCTGCCGTAAAGCTCGCTCAACGGCTAACCGGAGCTGATCGGACGTAAAAGGCTTGGTTAAGTAATCGAAGGCGCCCCGCTTGACAGCTTCAACGGCGGTTTCGATCGTCCCATGCGCGGTGAACATGACGATCATGAGTGCCGGGTCGAGTGCGCGAGCTAAGCTCACAGCCTCCAGCCCGTTCAGGGCCGGCATCTTGAGGTCCACTAGAAATAAATCGTAATGGCTAGCTTTCAGCAAACCAATTGCGGACTTGCCGTCCGCTGCGGTGGTCAACTCATAACCCGCATGCTCCAGAATCTTTCGGCATGTGTGCAGGATGCCGCGATCATCGTCCGCTACTAGAATGCGCGCCTTGTCCATGGTCACAACTCGGTAGGTAGAACAATTGCGAATTTGGTGCCCTGACCCGGGTAGCTCTCAACGGTAATTGTTCCGTGATGCTCTTTGATGATGCCATGCACGATTGACAGACCTAAGCCGGTGCCTCTGCCAACCTCCTTGGTAGTGAAGAACGGATCAAAGATTCGAGCCAGGTCATCACTTTGAATCCCCACGCCGGTATCAGCCACCTCCAAGCGTACCCGCGTACCCCATCGGTCTTCCCTTTGAACGTTCAAACTCAGTACGCCGCCTCTCGGCATAGCATCGATCGCGTTGCGGAAAAGGTTTTCCAGGGCCCGGGTCAGACTATCTTCATCACCGAGGATCAGGGGAATGCCTCGCGGCAAATTCTTTTCAACCGAAATATGATTGACGCGTAGCAGATCCTCGACCAAGCGCAAGCTGACATGAACAACGCGGTCAAGCGGCACCGGCCTCATCTCTGATACCTGCGGACGAGAAAACGCAAGTAACCCTCCAGTAATCTGCGCTATTCGCTGGGCCTGAGCGCTGACTTCCATTAGGTCTTCCACATCAACAGCAGGGCGGTGTCCATTCTCCTGCGAAAGCCAAAAGCTGGCTAAACTCAGGATAGTGGTCGCGGGGTTGTTGATCTCGTGGGCGACACCCGCTGCCAGCTCCCCAATCGCCGCCAGCTTGGAACTTTGCAGCAGCTGCTGATGGGTTTTCTCGAGCTTGCCGGCCTGTTCATGAATTGTCATACTCGCGCCCCGTACAACTAATCCAATCATCATGGTGGAGAGGGCAACCATGACAGTGAAGAGCGAAAAAATAAGCACGATGCGCCGGCGAATGTGCTGGTCCAAAAACTCGCGAGTGCCATAGAACGTCACTTCCCCGGTCAGAAATGCTTTCAGTGGAAGTGCCCGAATGAGAAAGTACTCCTCAGAATCGAGTGGTACGGGTGCTGGGAGCGCTTGGCTCCTCAGGTCGGTACGCACTTCTCCGTTGTCGGCAAATTCAAAAGTGGCGGCCTCGCCATCGGCCACAATCCGAACAACCTTCAACTCAGGCAGATTGCCAAACCCGAGGATTGCCTTCGGAAAATCTTCTTGTTTGGCAATCACCGACAAAGGATCCCCCTGTTCTCCACGACGGTCTACATGCTCACGCACAAACTCCATGAGTTGATCGGAGCGACCGCGAATGCTCGTGAAATACTCCGCCTTTTCGGTCTGAGTAATCACAAGGATCATACAACTGGCCAACAAGATGAATGCCACCTGGAGCCGCACGAAGACCTTGTCGAACAAATTCCGACTGGTTTCGCCAATAGCCAACGCAAAAACGAAGAGCGCAAGTGACCAGCCAAACTGTTCCAAATCCCAGAAGATGAGCGACGCCCTGTTCTCCCACTTCAACGCTGCCATAAAGTGCAGCGATGCAGCCAAAAAGAGCAGTGCTAATGCTCCCGTAACGAAGTACCGACCACCGAGGGGGCGACGATAGATTTGAACGAAAGTGAAAGCCAACAGAACCAGGTTTCCGAGATCGAGAGCCATGATGACTCTCGGAGGAAGACCCGGCAGAGAAGTGAATACAGATAGCGAGACAGGGATAAAAACCAAGGCCGGCAGAGACAATCGTGCCGATACTGTTGGCTGGCGAGGCGCCAGACGCCGATACACGCTGGCCGCCAGTAGCAGCCAGGCACTCGCCTGAAACGCGTGAAACAGGTAATCAAACGGAGCTTCTGGCAGATGCTGCCGGACGAAAACGAAGGCCCCAGAGAAAATCGCCTGGGTGGCGAAGGAAGCCCCCAGGAGTGAAAACGCAAAAAGAAAAAGGAGCTGATTTCGTTGGAGAGTAACTCTTGTCTGCGCCCGCCATCCTCGCAAGATGACGAGGATAATGATCCCGCACAAGAGCACATCAAACAGATTGAATATGAATCTGTTCTCGAATGTTCGCGAGAAAAGCTCTAGTTTTTCCAGAGGCTCCATGTGGTTCCCTGACTAGTGGGCTGACCGATCAAAGTCCATCGGAACGCTCACGAGCAAGTCGGACGAGAACCGACATTGCCTGGTTCTGAAGCAAGCGAAACAAGTGTTGAGGTAATCCAACTCCGCTTTAGAGGCTGGGCGAAGTTCGTCGAAAATCGAGCCGTTCGGTCAGTTCAAAAATCCCGGGTAGATCACTCCTCCTGCTCACGTTCAAGACAGCAACGGCGGTACCGTGGGATTGTCTGATCCCCACTGAACTTCCTAACCGGCCAACGAAATCGAAAATCGCATGCGATTTCGTGGCCTGATCCGGGCAATTTTAACGCCACGATGCTTCTCGACTTGAGTGCGGGCTAGAGGCTTTGAGGCGAGCGGCCCGGTTTTAGGGGATTTTTGCGGGAGCTACCGGGCCGTTAGTCCCTCTTGTCCCGGTGGACAAGTCCGTCACCCGTGCCTGGATCTTCACGAACTCGCCGGCTCTTTTGCGGACTTCTCCGCACTCGCTGGTCATATTGCGCAAACTTCACGGCTCGAGACAAGAAAATTACCCGTCCCTCCCGAAAATATCATCCAGCCTTTAGATACTTGCACAAGGTTGACGGTGCCTCCGCCGAAAGGGTACTCGAGCCTTGCTGGCTCACGGTCGGTTCGTTGCAGCCGATCGGAAGGACGCCAAGAGTTATCTCGGATAAGGTCTGACGTGGTCAGCTACAACATCACAAATGTTCGGCCACGAATGTGCAGGAGAGAACCCGGGAACTTCATTGCCCGGATCGATCGGTCCTGGATTGGAAGAACACAGCTCCTGATTAAGGGCGCAAACGAAATCCGAATTTAGAACGCTACTTTGTACCTTACGGGTGGCTGAATAAACTCCTCAACGGCTGCAAGAGATGCTAACCTTCAGTCCCTCCGGGGCGAGATCATTATCTTGCCCGGTCGGAGCCCGACTGCATTGCTGTCGAGGCCAACAAGACATGCATTGTTGCACGATCTTTCATGAACGATTCACTGGCGCTCGCGATCGCTGGGGTCGCCTCCCGATAGCAATTACGTAAACACCAATATGGCTCTCCCGCCAATCATTCATTCAAGCGCCGCTG
>DATCAX010000101.1:0-3291 GCA_036512375.1 Candidatus Angelobacter sp.
ATCCTTGCTTGCTGAAACGAAGCTTGCTGAAACGAAGTTTGCTGAACGCACACGACCGCGCCGTCCGCACCATACTGCTAACATTATTTTCATGATCGGACGCCCAACACCAAACGAAGCTGCTCCCTACTATTTTGGATACATCAATCGCGTCTCCGGCGACGATATCCTGCACGCGCTGCGCGCCCAACTGGATGAAACCCTTCCGCTGCTACACCGTATTTCTGAGGAAAAATCTCTCCACCGGTACGCGCAGGAAAAGTGGAGCATCCGCCAGATGTGGGGACACGTGAATGACGCTGAGCGCATCTTCCTCTTTCGTGCCTTGTGGTTTGCTCGCGGTCTCGACGGTGCCTTGCCCAGCTTCGAACAGGATATTGCGGTCGTCACGGCCAAATCGGACGATGTTGCCTGGGCCCGGCATGTGGAGGAATTCCGTGAGCTGCGTTTGTCCACCATCTCGTTTTTCCAGAATCTTCCCCAGGAAGCCTGGATGCGAACGGGCATGGCCAGCGGGAATCCTTTTACCGTCAGATCATCTGCTTACATCGTTGCCGGCCATACGGCACATCACATGGCGGTGCTGCACGAAAAATACCTGTGACGAGCCACCCACAAGAACCACTGGTTGGCCCGCAAGAACTCAATTAGACGCTAACGTCCGGAGTCTTAGGCGTATCTCTTAGTCGACGCCGCAAGTACACCTAGTCCTTGGATTTCTGCCGCAGGAAGTTATATTCTCAAGTCAAATTCGGGGGGCTTCCGGCCCTCGAGCAGTGCACATGCCGTTAAAAAAACCGAGTAATCTGCGGGCCCCTGAGGCCGCGTCCGCGGGTGTGTCTGAGGCCGCAGAGCAAGCGCTCATTCAACACAGGCTCGTGCTGGAAGCATTGCTGGAGAGCACCGCCGATTTCATATACATGAAAGACCGTGACGGCCGGTATGTATTCGTGAATTCTTCCGCCGCGCAATCGGTTGGAATGCCCGTCCAGGAGATCATCGGCAAAGATGACCGGGCTCTTTTTCCTGAAGAGCATGCCCGGCACATTATGGAAAAAGACCGCAAGATCATGGTTTCAGGAATCTCCGAGGTGTTTGAGGAAACACGCGTCTCCGCTGGTCGTGTGCGGCATCTGCATTCATCCAAAAATGTCTGCCGGGATTCTTCTGGAGCCGTGGTTGGTATTGTCGGAATCTCCCGTGACGTCACCGAACTGAAGCGAGCGGAAGAAGCATTGAGCTCCAGCGAATTGAATGCCGCCGGCGCCCGCATGGCCAATGCTTTGGCCCATGAAATTAACAATCCGCTGGCGGCACTTACGAATGCTCTTTTTCTGCTGCGGAAAGAAAAGGGGGCCATCCCGGCCGACGATCTGCTTGGCTCGGCCCAGGAAGCACTATGGCGCATCACGAAGATTACGCGCCAGATGATCGGTCTTTATAATCGCACTGCCCCTGCCCGGCATATTCAGGTCCAGAACGTGGTGGAAGATACGCTTGCGAATCTGGATATACGAATACGTAAAAAGGGCATTCGTTGCGAAAACCGTATCTCCGTGTGCGAGTTCTACGGCATAGAGGCCGATTTGCGTCAGCTCATTACCGCACTTCTGGAGAACGCAGTCGAACAAGGCCGCAGCCTCGTCCGGATAAGGCTTTACAACAGGACTTCCAGTGGCGAGAACGCCCGGCCCGAATTCCGCCTGATCATTGCAGATGATGGTCCGGGCATTGCGCCCGCCCACCGCGACAGGATATTTGAGCCCTTCTTTTCCACCAAGACAGAAAAAGGCAGCGGTCTGGGACTTTGGATGGCCCGCGGGATTGCGAACAAATATGGCGGAATCATTCGCGTGCGGAGCACAACTCGCGCAGGAGCTTCAGGGACCTGCGTCCTGGTGGTGATGCCTTCGCATCATGCCAGTCACTTGCGCGGCCCTGACTTTCGGGACTGATTTCCAGAAGGATCAGGCGTTGCCTGGGACTGAAATTGTCGATACTACACTCGTGCAAAACGCGCACCGTCGAGCGGCGATCGGAATCTCGCTCAGGCATTCCGGACATTTCTTGCTGGTGGGGTCGGCGGGAATCGCATTGCGAGCCGCCCGGACCTTCCACGCATTCATGGGCGCGATCATAAAGAAGTAAACCGCAGCGGCCACCAGAAAGAACGCGATCAGCGCGTTCAAAAAGATGCCATAGGAAATCACTGCGCCGTTCACCGTGGCATTGAACGCCGAGAAATCCGGTTTGCCGACAATGGCGGCGATCAGCGGCGTGAGAATGTTGGTGACAAATGAGGTAACCACTGCGCCAAATGCCGCGCCAATCACTACCGCCACGGCCAGATCAAGAACGTTGCCCCTGGTGATGAACTGCCGGAAACCTTTGAGCATAGATGCCCTCCTATACTGCGCAAGATCATACAAGAAGGAACCACAAAACCTTCATGACATCTGATGCCGGATTGCCGGTTCGCGTCATTTATAATCGGGCGTTTACACACACGAGGTTTGAATCACACCAGTGTCCTTTGAAGAGAGCGTTTACCAGTTGCGGCAGCAAAAGCTGCGCGATATTGAAGCCCTGGGCCAGCAGGCCTATCCGCACAAGTTCGGCTTCACCCATAGCGTTCCCCAGGTACTGGCCGAATACAGCGAAAAAACGGCAGAGCAGCTGGAAGGTCCGCGTGTTCCTGTAAAAGTGGCGGGACGGATCATTTCTATACGTCTGCAAGGCAAGGCTGGCTTTGCCCATCTTCAGCAGGGCGGGAAGCGGCTCCAGATCTATGTAAAACTCGACTTCGTTGGAGAAAAAGGTTTTGCGCTCTATAAGCTGCTCGACCTGGGCGACCATATCGGCGTCAGCGGCTATCTGTTTCGCACTCGCACTGGAGAGCTGACCATCCACGCGGAAGACATCACTTTCCTGGCCAAGGATTTTCTGCCTCTGCCGGAAAAGTGGCATGGCCTGAGTGACGTCGAACTGCGTTATCGCCAGCGCTATGTTGACCTGGTCATGAACCAGGATGTACGCGAAGTTTTCGTAAAACGAAGCAAGGTTGTGCAGTCTATTCGCCGCTTTCTTGATGCACGCGACTTTGTTGAAGTGGAAACGCCGATGATGCAGCCCATCGCCGGCGGTGCCACCGCACGTCCGTTTACCACGCACCACAATACCCTCGATATCGACCTCTATCTGCGCATTGCGCCGGAGCTGTACCTGAAGCGGCTGGTCGTGGGCGGACTGGATCGCGTTTACGAAATCAATCGCAACTTCCGCAATGAAGGG
>DATCAX010000102.1:0-2770 GCA_036512375.1 Candidatus Angelobacter sp.
TTCCACGCCCAACATGATTGGGCTGATGGAATGGGCGGCTTCCAACGCCATGCTGCCCTTTCTGGATGAAGGCGAGATCAGCGTGGGTACCGCCATCAACATTGAACATCGCGCGCCTACCACGATTGGCGACACGGTAAAAACCGAAGCGGTGCTGGAATCGAGCAACGAAAAGTTCTATCTTTTTCGCGTGACCGCGCACAATGGCAAGGCGGAGATCGGTCGCGGGACGGTGACGCGGGCCATTGTGAACCCGGCAAAGGTAGCTGAGCGGCACGCGAAGCGGCATGCTGGGAAAAAGGAATAGGAGCATTCCTTGTTTGTAGGTCACTACAGCGTCAGCTTTGCCGGGAAGGCCCTCGCTGGTAAATCCGGCGATAAAAACAATGGCAAGCGAGTTCCGCTCTGGCTTTTGTTCATCGGGGTGCAATTTGTTGATGTGCTCTGGTCGATCTTCGTTTTGCTGGGGATTGAAAAAGTGCGGATCGTCCCCGGCATCACGGCTTCTAATCCGCTAGATCTCTACTACATGCCTTATACGCACAGCCTTCTGGGTGTGTTGTGCTGGTCGGCGCTGGCGTATGTGGTTTGCCAGATGGTTCCACGGCTGCGCGGGATGCGCACGGGATTGATTCTGGCCGGTGCGGTGTTTTCCCATTGGATCCTTGACCTGATCGTTCATCGCCCCGATCTGTCTCTGTATGACAGCGTCGGGAAGATGGGGTTTGGGTTGTGGAATTATCGCGGCGCAGCATTTGCCCTGGAGATGGCGGTGTTGCTGTGTGGCGCGGCGATGCTGTACCGAACCGCGATGCACAAGGCTAGGCTCATCGGCTTTGTGATTTTCCTGGCAGCGTTGCAAGTCTTTGGGACGTTCTTTTTTCCGCCGCCATCAAGCGACCATGCAGCGGCGATTAGCGCGCTAGTTTCTTATGTAGTTCTGGCGTTAGGAGCGTGGTGGGTGGACCGCGAAGAGCCTCAGCCCCGAAACGTATCATCGGCAACAGTGGCTGCGTAGGATAAAGTGGCAGCCGCCCAGCTTCAGCGGAGCAGATCCCTCGCTTCGCTCGGGATGGCACTGAACTAGTAAAATATTGTTTCTGTTGACACTTCCATTCACAATCGAAGCCCAAGCCGGCCCCGCCCGCCTAGGCCGTATTTCGACGGCACATGGCGACGTCGAAACCCCTGACTTTATGCCAGTCGGAACGGCCGGAACCGTCAAAGCAGTTCCGCAGGACATTCTGGAAGATCTTGGTTCTGAAAAACTAGGCGCGCAGATCATTCTGGGCAATACATATCACTTGTATCTGCGACCGGGGCACGAACTGGTGCGCACGCTGGGCGGCCTGCACAAATTCATGAGCTGGGATCGAGCTCTGCTGACCGACTCTGGCGGCTTCCAGGTCTTCAGCCTGAGCGAACTGCGGAAGGTGAAAGAAGAAGGCGTGAGTTTCCGTTCGCATCTGGATGGGTCGTCACATTTGTTTACCCCGGAGCGGTCAATGGAAATCCAGATTGCTCTAGGCGCCGACATTGTGATGGCCTTCGACGAATGCACCGAGCATCCGGCGGAGCGTGAACGGGCGCGGGCCTCGATGGAGATGACGCTGCGTTGGGCCAAGCGCTCGAAAGACTATTTTGAAGCCCACAAACATGAAACGCCGTGGAGCCAGGAGGCAGCTCGGAATCCGGGGTTGCCGAATACTCCCGCGCTGTTTGGCATCGTACAGGGAGGCATGTACGCCGATTTGCGGCGCGAATCAGCAGAGAGGACGGTAGAGCTGGATTTTCCCGGGTATGCCATCGGCGGGCTGAGTGTGGGTGAATCTCGCGCCAAGACGATGGAAATGATCGCCGCCGTGTTGGAGATACTCCCAAAGGACAAGCCGCGTTACGTCATGGGTGCGGGATATCCAGAGGAAATCGTACAATACGCTGCCATGGGAGTGGACATGATGGATTGTGTGCTCCCTACGCGGGCAGCGCGACACGGGCTGCTCTTTACGTCAGAGGGAAGAATCAATATCAAGAACGCTCGATACGCCCAGGATCAGGGGCCGGCGGACCCGAAATGTGCCTGCCGAGTATGTGTGCGATATACCCGCGCCTATCTCCGCCATCTTTTTGTTTCAGCCGAACCGCTGGCCGGCGTGCTCAACACGGTGCATAATCTGGCCTTCTACCTTGACACTATGCGGTCAGTACGTCATGCTATAACGCTTGGGGACCTCTCAGGAATACTGTCAGGAAGTGTGTCCTTGACCTGAGCTCCCTGATTCAAGCGTCAAAAAGAGAAAACCTCCGAAATACTCCGGCACCAGCGTGCCACGTGCGGAGTCCCGGGCGGAATTTTGATCAGCGGTCACAAATCAGGGTATAGGCTCTCACGCTCAGGAGAGGCGAGTGTGCGTGCGGCTGTGAAGGCAATCTTTGCATGATGAATAACGTGTTTAATCTGTATTTGTTTCAGGGCGCCGTGGGCGGCGGCATGGGCATATTCCTGCTGCTTCCCTTGCTGTTTATTTTTGCCACGTTTTATTTTCAGCAGCGCAAAACCAAGCGCTGGCAGGAAGTGCTGAGCAACGTGAAGAATGGCGATCGGGTAACGACCAGCGGCGGAATCCGCGGACTGGTCATCGCGCTCAAAGACGACGCGGTCCATCTGCGCGTGCCGCCGGATAATCTGCGGCTGGAAGTGGCCAAAGCGTCTATTACATCCATCAATCGTGATGAAGAAGAAAAGAAATCTTCGTAAAAGAAGTACTTA
>DATCAX010000103.1:0-6734 GCA_036512375.1 Candidatus Angelobacter sp.
TACGGCAGCATTTCCAGGACGTAATATTTTTTGCGCTTGCTGGTGTGTGGTTCCGCGGCGTAAAGCGCGGGATCAGATTCCCAGCGGGCATGCCACTTCTCTTCGATGCGCTGGGGTTCGTAGCGAAGCTCGCGCTGCTCGGGTTGGTTGGCGGTTATTTCGGTTTTCGTATCGGACATCTTCTACTATGCTCTCTTCCGCTTTGCCGGGGCCTTAGCTACATCTACCAATGATTTCAATGTCTCTATGTTACGCAAATCGTCGCCGGGTTCTTCGATTGGTGTTTCCGCGATGAAGGCCGCGTGTTCTGTGCGCGGATCGTTCAACAGCCGGCGGAACGCTTCCAATCCGATGGTGCCTTTGCCAACATGCTCGTGGCGGTCGCGACGTGAACCGCGGGCGTCTTTCGCGTCATTGCAATGCCAGACCATGACATTCTTCAGGCCGACGGTCCCATCCAGCTTCTGCATAGTTTCATGCCAGCCTGCTTCGGAAACAATGTCATAGCCGGATACGTGCGTGTGGCATGTATCAATGCAGGCGCCTACCGGACAAACCGGCCGCAGGTATTGCAACAAATGCGCCACCTGGTCAAACGATCCACCGAGCGAAAATTCCGAGCCCGCCGTGTTCTCAATGAGGATGCGGAGGTTCGACTTTTCCAGTGCCAAACCTTCAGCGGCTTCGGCGATCGAGTGTGCGACCAACTCCAGGCCTTCCTCGCGGCTGCGTCCGCGAAAGGAGCCAGGATGCAAAACCAGAAATTCGGCGCACAGAGCCAGAGCGCGTTCCAATTCCCCATGAAAAGCTGCAACGGACTTGCGATGAAACTCCGCCGTCGCGCTGGCCAGGTTCACCAGATAACTGCTATGGATAGCCATGGGGCGGATGCCATATTTATCTCGCAGGCCGCGCATGGCGTCGCACTGCGAACGTGCGAGCGAATACGGCTGCCACTGCCGCGGGCTGGACGAAAAGATCTGAAACGTATTGGCACCCAGCCGATAGGCCCGTTCCGCAGCCATTTCAACGCCGCCAGCCGTCGAGGTATGTATGCCAATACGCCTTGGACCGGGGGTCGGGGGTTCACCTTCCGACCACAACAGCACGTCCTTCATGCTGAGCCGCTTGCGTTCCTGAACGCTAAGCACTTTCGGCTTAGGTATGGCGAGACGCTTACGCTCTGGATCCCCTGATGGCATGCGCTAAATGATTGATTTTAACATGTTAAAGATAAGTCGCAGGGCCAGCCGGAAGCCAGCTTTTGATTGCTACTGATGGCAAAATCACAGTAAACTGAAGGTTCGGCGGGGGCCAAAGTCATATGTTAGTTGTAATGAAGGCGCATGCCAGTGAGGAACAGGTACGCGCCGTTTGTGAACGCATTGAATCGCTCGGATATCGCGCACACCCCATCCCCGGAGCCCAGCGCACTGCCATTGGCATCACCGGCAATAAGGGCGCCATGGAGCAAGGCGCGCTGGACGAGATGTCTGGCGTGCAGGAAGTCATACCGGTCAGCAAGCCGTACAAGCTGGTAAGCCGCGATGCCAAGGAAGAAGATACGGTCATAAGCTTTGCCGGCTGTGATGGCAGCTTTGGCGGGCGCGACCTGGGGATAGTGGCAGGGCCGTGCTCCATTGAATCCCGTGAACAGGCTTTTGTGATCGCAGAGCGGGTGGCGAAAGGTGGCGCGCGCTTTTTCCGCGGCGGAGCCTATAAACCCCGCACATCGCCCTACGCATTCCAGGGCATGGGGGAAGATGGCTTAAAGATCATGGCGGAAATCCGCGAGCGCTTTGGGCTGCGGATTATTACAGAAGCGCTGGACGAGGAATCACTGCATCTGGTGGCGGAGTACGCTGACGTGATTCAGATTGGCGCGCGCAACATGCAGAACTTTTCGTTGCTAAAGAAGGTAGGACTACTGCGCAAGCCGGTGATGCTGAAGCGCGGCATGTCCGCGACGCTGGAAGAATTTCTGATGGCGGCGGAATACATCCTGAGTGAAGGCAATTATGAAGTGATTCTGTGCGAGCGCGGCGTACGCACGTTTGCCGATCACACCCGCAACACCCTCGACTTGAGCATTGTTCCCGCGGTGCAGCGGCTGAGCCATTTGCCGATCATCGTTGACCCGAGCCATGGAACAGGCAAGCGCAACAAGGTCATTCCTCTCTCGCGGGCCGCAGTAGCGGTGGGAGCGGATGGGGTGATGGTGGAAGTGCACAATGATCCCGAGCATGCTCTTTCTGACGGAGCACAGTCGATCTATCCTGATCAATTTGACGAAATGATGAATGAGATAAGGCAGATTGCAGCGGTGCTGCACCGCAATGTTCAGGACCCACGCACGCAGCCAGCGGTCGCCAAGGCCGGCAGATAACTTGCGAGCTTTTATTCTAGCGGTGTGTCTTACACTTTCCCTGCTTGCAGGTTGCAAGGACACGCCAGAGCCCAGCCCCAATTATCGCGAGTACGCATACGTCTCTAATGGCGGCAGCAACAGCGTGACGGTGATCGACCTGCGGGCATTGTCAATCCTGACTACGGTTTCCGTGGGACGCAGCCCGACTGGCCTAGCCGTGAATCCCAGGAAGAACGAAATCTATGTCGCCAATACGGAATCCAACAACATCAGCGTGATTGACGCCGAAACCAACAAGGTGGTTTCGACCATCGGAGTGCATCGCGGGCCGTTTTTTGTGGACGTTTCTTCCGATGGCAAGCTGGCATATGTGGCAAACTCCGGCTCGGCCAACCTGTCAGTGATCGACCTGGACCAGCGCAAGGTGATCAAGTACATCCCTACCGGCAACGGGAGCAATCTGGCCCGCCTGACGCCGGACGGCAAGCTGGCGATTGTGGCGCTACGTGACGAAGATTCCATCGCAATTGTCGATACACAAAAGCTGACGGTGCGCGCCAAAGTGAAAGTTTGTGCCAAGCCGGTGGAACTGGCGATTGTTCCGGATTCCAGCAAAGTCTTTGTAGCGTGCAGCGAATCCGGGCAGGTGGGGGCGGTGGACTTGAAGACCGACAGACTGCTTACGCTGCTGGATGTAGGTAAGACTCCTGTGCATCTGGTGGTGAAGCCGGATGGCGGCGAAGTTTTTGTAAGCAACTACGACGCGAGCTCGATCTCAGAAATCGTGACCTCAACAAACGAGGTAAACAATACCTTCCCGATTGGCGACCATCCGGCACGTGTACTGGTGTCCCCGGATAACGCGCTGCTCTACGTGGCGAATTTTGGCTCGGATTCGGTGGCTGTGTACAGCATTGACAATGGCAAGCGCACGGCTTCGGTGTCTGTCGGGAGCCATCCGGAAAGCATGGCGCTCTCCCCTAATCAGTTACTCTTACTGGTGGTGAATACCGCCAGTGGCGATATGACCGTGCTCTCCTTGATCGATAGCAAAGGCAGGCCGCTGCCGGAAGTACCGGCGCTGGAAACGATGATTCCGCTGGGGAAAGACCCGAGGGCGATCGTGGTGAAAGCGTTTGTGAGCCAAAGGTAGGATTTCAGGGGCCACGCCCTGCTTAGCGGAGACTGAGGCCGCCGTCGACAGTAAGAACCTGTCCGGTGATGAAGTGCGGGGCGGTGGCAAAGTACATCACAGCGCTGACGATGTCCTGAGGTGATCCGTTCTTTTTCATCGGCGTATGCGCGGCCAGACGCTCTAGGAGTGCCGGATCTTTTTCGTCGCCTCCGACGTCGATCATTCCGGGCGCGACGCAGTTTACGGCAATTTCCGGCGCCAAGGCCTTGGCCATCACCTGAGTAAGCATGTGCAGTGCCGCCTTGGAAGAACAGTAGTGCGCGTGCGTGGCCCACGGCTTCTCACCTCCGAGCGAACCCATGTTGATGATGCGGCCATTCGTCGTGCGCAATGCCGGAATACAGCTTTGAGAAACCAGAAACGGCGCGCGTACGTTGACTGCAAATACCTCATCCCATTGTTCCGCGGTGATGTCTTCGATATTCGCAGTTTCGAAGACGCCGGCGTTGTTGATCAGCAGGTCGATCTGGCCGAAGCGCTCCAAAACCTGGCTGACAGTCTGCTGAACTTCTTTTTCTTGGCGCAGGTCGCATCGGACGGCGAGAGTTCTCTGGGGGAAGCCTGCGAGTTGCTCCAGCGTCTGCGTAGTCTCTTCCTCGGACAATAGGTAGGTAAACCCCACATTAGCTCCGGCTTGGGCCATGGCAAGTGCGATGGCCTTGCCTAAGCGACGTGCGCCGCCGGTGATGAAGACGGTCTTGCCTTTCAAATCGGTCACGCTGGCATTGTAAACGGGAGGAGGTGAATCTTTTGTGCGAGTGGATTTATCCAATGGTGTTATGAGAAGCAATCCTTCCTTGATTTCTTTCCCCGGCCAGGAAGCGCAGGCCGCAGTGGCTGGCGCGACGGAAGCCGAAGCGATGGACGCTTATTCGCGCGTGGTGACTACGGTGGCAGAGTCGGTAAGCCCGGCGGTGGTCCGTATTCAGGTGGAAAATAAACAAGGCCGCGGCGGGAGCGGTTCGGGGTTCATCTTTACGCCGGATGGATTCATCCTGACGAACAGCCACGTGGTCCACGGGGGCGAGAAAATCACAGTATGGACACCGGACTCTGGAAATTTCAATGCACAGTTGATTGGTGAAGACCCGGACACGGACCTGGCGCTCTTGCGGATTGACGCACCCGTCCTCCGAAGCGTGAAGCTGGGCGATTCGCGCAGGATACGCGTTGGACAACTGGTGGTGGCGATTGGCAACCCATACGGATTTCAATATACGGTGACGGCCGGCGTGGTGAGCGCGCTGGGACGCAGCTTGCGGTCGCAATCAGGACGCCTCATTGAAGACGTGATCCAGACCGATGCAGCGCTGAATCCCGGCAATTCGGGCGGACCGCTGGTGAATTCGCAAGGCGAAGTAGTCGGCGTGAATACCGCTACGATCCTGCCGGCGCAGGGCCTGTGCTTTGCCATTTCCATCAACACCGCGCAGTTCATCGCCAGCAAACTGATTCGATTTGGGCGGGTACGGCGCAGCTACATTGGCGTGCAGGCGCAGACGGCTGCTTTGAACCGGAACATTGCGCGGCATTATGAACTGCAGACTTCCACAGGTGCGCTGGTCCTTTCGTCGGAGCCGGGGAGTCCGGCGCAGAAGGCGGGATTACAGGAAGGTGACGTGATTACGTCGCTGGCAGGCGAGCCGGTGGAAGGAGTGGACGTGCTGCATCGACTGCTGAGTGAGGAAAGGATTGGGGTGGCGACACCGTTGATTGTCCTGCGCGGCACGCGCCGATTGGAAATTTCTTTAGTGCCTGAGGTGAGGCCGAGCTAAAGGCCGAACAACTCACGAAGCCTTTTGGTCTGGGCGCGGCTGACGGGAATCTCAGTTTGCTTGCGGTCGTCCATGCGGAGCTGGTAAGAGCTTTTGAACCAGGGCACAACTTCTTTGATCCGATTGATGTTGACGACGAAAGATCGATGCGCACGCCAGAAAGTTTCGGGATCCAGCCCTTCAAGTAATTCTTCAAGTGTGCGGCAGTTGGACTGACCCTCAAGATTGGTGGCGATCACGCTGATGATGCCATCTTCAATGGAGGCAAAGCAGAGATCTTTCTGGTCGACCAGGAGGAGGCGGCCGGCGCTGCGGAGAAGGACTTTGGAATTCTGCGGACGCTGGGATTCGAGAAGCTTGACGAGAGTATCGAGGCGTTGCGTGTCAGGAGAAACGTTTTGAACTCGCTTGCGGGCCTTCTCTACCGCGGCACTGACGCGCTTCTTATCGAAAGGTTTAAGGATGTAGTCAATTGCGTTGACTTCAAAAGCCTTAACAGCATACTGATCGAAAGCGGTGGCGAATACGATCTGAGGCAATGGAATTTTTTTATCCAGCAGCTTTTTGAGGACACCAAAGCCGTCAAGCCCGGGCATCTGCACATCAAGAAAAAGTAAATCTGGAGAAAACTCTTTGATAAGGTTAACGGCTTCAAGCCCATTGTGGCCTTGCGCCACGACATTGACATCGTCGACGGACTTGAGGAGATAGCTCAATTCGTCGCGCGCGAGTTGCTCGTCATCCACGATTACAGCAGAAAGAGCCAAGGCATATTCTCCGCTCTTAAGTATAGAGGCTGCGGCAGGCTACCTCAAAACCCGCACAACACCGGCTATTTTGCTGTGCGAATCTGGTCCCAGGCTTAGCTGCTTCTCTCAACAATGAAATCCGGTATCGAGAGCAATGCCCGTTTGATGTCTGACATAGGGAACGAACAAATCGCTTTCCGAGCCAGCTCTGCATGTTTCGCCGCCGCGTCATACGCGTACGGGATAGAGCCATAGCGGTTCAGCATTTCCAGGATCTGTTCATGCTTTACGCTAACGAACGCACGCTCTTCCAACACCGTTTCCACCAGCTTGCGTTCTTCAATCGTGCAATGTTGCAGCGCATGAATCACTGACATTGTGACTTTACCTTCACGCAGATCACTGGCCACGGGCTTGCCCAGCACTTCTTCCGACGCGGTCAGATCCAGCACGTCATCCACGATCTGAAATGCCAGGCCGAGGTTGCGTCCGTATTCGCCCAGACGACCTTCCTGTTCTTCCGTCGCATTCCCAATCAGCGCTCCCAGCCGCGTGGACACTGAAAACAAACAAGCCGTCTTGCGGAAGATCAGGTCAAAATGTTCTTCCAGAGAAATGATCTTGCCCAGCTTTTCCATTTGCAGCAG
>DATCAX010000104.1:0-2213 GCA_036512375.1 Candidatus Angelobacter sp.
ATCTCCTTGCCAAGGGCGGGAAGAACCGTGATCGGGAACACTTATGGGGGGTACCGGTGTCTAAGACAATAGACGCGCGGGACATTTGGCATTGACAGGCAGATGATTCCGTATCCCGCGCACTTGACGCAGCACTGAATCTGGCGGCCGGTTTTGGCCGCTCGGGCGAGTGGCGCAACTGAACCCTGAGTTTTTGGCTTGGGCGCATGGTGGCAGATGCCAACAGTGCGGCAGTTGCGGTAATGTGGGAGGACACTGATTTGCAGGCGGACCTCACCATGGGCAATCTAGCGAGCGCGCTTACGCTTCAATCCGATGAAGCTGCTCTCATCGCAGAACTTCGGGCCGGTTCAGAGGAAGCATTTGCGTGGCTGATCGCGCGCTACCACCAGCCGATCTACTCACTTCTGGCACGAACCGTACAGGATCGCGCCGATGCTGCCGATATTGCGCAGGACGTTTTCGTCAAGGTTTTTCGGGGTGTCGGCAGCTTTCATGGCGAGTCATCCTTGCGGACGTGGATCTACCGCATTGCCCTACGCGAGGCCTCGAACCAGCGGCGCTGGTGGGCGCGTCACAAGCAACAGGAGGTCACTATCGAGCAGGAGATGACCGATGGCGAGTGTTCGCAGCCGGTCAGACTCAAAGAGATGCTGGTGGACCCCTCCGAATCGCCGTTCGATATGGCCGTTCATGCCGAGAATCGGGCCCGGGTGGAGGCAGCGCTGGCACAGGTTCCCGAACCGTTTCGCACCACTCTCATCCTGCGCGACATTGAAGGATTTGTGTACGAGGAAGTGGCAGAAATGCAAGGCGTGAACCTGGGAACGGTGAAATCGCGGCTGGTACGTGGACGAGCGTGTCTCAAAGCGCTTTTGTCGTCTCATCCGAATGAAGGCCACGCCTTGGCGCACTCGGGACTCGAAATGCCCCTTGGAGAGGAGGCGCGATGAACGGCTGCAGTAGTATGCAAGCAAGATTCTCGGAGTATCTTGACGGCCGGCTGACCGGACGGGAAATGCAGCGTATCGCCACTCACCTGGAAGGGTGCCGGACCTGCGCCGCCGACTGGAGATCTCTTCGCCAGACGCAATCATCGCTGTCCTCTCTCGGTCCGGTAGCGGAGCCCCCCGACATGCTTCTGCGCATCCGCGTCGCTGTGAGCCAGGAGCGTGCGCGTCGCCGCAAGAGCCCACTCCACGCGTGGAACCTGGCATGGCGCAACACGGTTGGGCCGTTTCTGTTGCAAGCCGCAGCTGGATTTGCGAGCGCGGTTTTGCTGCTGGGTACAGTGGTGGTGCTGGTAGGGATTGTAGCCAAGCCGGAGACGGCGCAGGCCACGGGTGACGAGCCGCTGGGAATGGCCACCTCACCGCGGCTGCTCTATTCCTTGTCGAGTGCGGGCAATAACCAGATCGGCGCGATTTCAGGCCCGGTAGTGGTTGAGGCCTACGTGAACGGTTCGGGCCAAGTCTATGACTATCGCATTGTCTCAGGGCCGACCGATGCGGCGACCCGCTCGCAGGTTGAGAATCTGCTGCTGGTGAGTGTTTTTGAGCCGGCTCGGTTCTTCGGCCAGCCGGTCCGCGGCCTGGCGGTGCTGTCGTTTTCGGGCGTCTCAGTGCGCGGATAAGTGCTTTTGAATTCGAGCCTCCCGTTTGACCCTGTCGGCCAGTCTAACTAGACTGCAGGCAGGGTCATTTCATGTCGTTCAGCAAGTTTCGATTTACCGCCGTTCTCGGCGCCGCCCTTTTGTGCTTGAGCCTGGGTCGCGCCTCCGCAGTCGCCCAGCCCCAGTCCTCCAGCAATAATTCCCAGCAGGGATCGTCCTCGTCCAACCCAACGCCGCAGGAAAAGGCGCCGTCGCTGGTCGATCCCGCCGGCCCAACCATCTCGCTGGTCAGCTCGCAACCGGTGTTCCTGATGGCTTCGGCCTTAAACGCGTGCGGTTACGACGAGGGGTTGGATGAAAGCTCGCCGGTGCGGACGAGAGTTCGCGAGGAGATCAACAAATCGCTGGCGCGGAGCGAAGACGCTCGCAAGGCGCGCGACCAGATGTGTCTCTTCATCGCACAGCATCGGATGACGGGCACTTCGCGCGACGTGGGGCAATACATCTCGCTGGCCTTGTACCTAACCGATCCGCCGGAGCTTGAGACATCGGCGGAACTGGCGGAGATGCCGCCCGACTCAACGCAGGTGGTGGAGCTGTT
>DATCAX010000105.1:0-2999 GCA_036512375.1 Candidatus Angelobacter sp.
AGATGACCTGCTCGATTCACTCATCGCCGCAGCCCAGAAAGAAGTGGACTCCCGGCATGGCGAAATGAGCGAGCATGAACGGCGAGAGGTTGCGTCGCAGATTGCCATTGGCGCATTGCGTTACTTCATGTTGAAATTCACCAAGACTTCAGTGATTGCTTTCGATTTGAAAGAAGCTCTCAGCTTTGAGGGTGAGACCGGCCCCTATGTGCAGTATGCGATTGTCCGCGCCACGAATATCTTCCGCAAAGCCGGACTGAGTGCGGAAGATATTCTTGCGGGAGCGACCGATCTACGTTTCCTGAAAGAAGATGACGAATTGTGGGAGCTATGGCTGCGCGCCGGCCAGCTTTCCAGCATGATCGAGCAGTGCATCTCTACCACTGAGCCTGCCTATGCAGCTAAATATGCATTCCAACTGGCACAGCAGTTCAACAACTTCTATCACAAACACCACATCCTCACGGAAACCGACGAGGCCAAGAAACGCTTCCTGCTGGCGACGGCGGCGGTGGTCCGGCGTGCGCTGATTGAGAGCCTGGCACTGATGGGAATCAGCGCGCCCAGCGTCATGTGAAGCCGGGCGTCATGTAAAACCGGCAAGGCGTAGGAAGCTGCACGTCATCGGGAGCGCGGAGGTTGAGTGAACGTCGTTAACTCATGGAATGAGTGGGACCCGCTGAAGGAAGTTATTGTTGGATCAGCGCGCGGGGCCGCCGACATCGGCTACGAGCCATCGCTCTCTCCTTATTTTCCACCGGGTCGCGCGGGGCGCGCATTTCGTGGCCAGGCGGTTCACCAGGCTGTAGTCGACGATGCGGAGCGCCAACTCGACCACTTTGCTAACTTGCTTGCGTGTCGCGGAATCACGGTGCGCCGACCTGACCCAGTCGAGCAAAGCATGCCGGTAAGGACGCCGGACTGGGAGGTCGTGTGCGGACATGCCATCGCGTGCCCCAGAGACCTGCTTCTGGTGGTAGGAAACGAGATTATTGAAGCGCCCATGGCACAGCGCGCGCGATACTTTGAGTTCCGTGCCTACCGAACCCTGCTCAAGAATTACTTTGCCCAGGGGGGCCGATGGACTGCCGCGCCAAAGCCGTTGATGTCTGACGCGTTGTATCAGGAGTGTGGTTCAGGTGAAGTCTTCGACAATGCGTCCACTCCGCTCCTCACTGAATTTGAACCCGCCTTTGATGCTGCCTGTTTCGCGCGATGCGGGCGCGATATTTTCTGGCAGCCCGATCTTGTAAGCAATAGCATCGGCGCCGAATGGCTACAACGACACCTTGGTCCGGATTTCCGTATCCACCGCATCACCTTTCGCGAGCCAACTCCGACTCATATCGATACAACGCTGGTGCCTATCCGCCCAGGGCTGGCCTTGATCAATCCGGACCGGCCATGCACGAACGGCATGCTGGAATTGTTCACAACCAATGACTGGCAGCTGGTGCCTGCGCCACCTTCGGTAAGGACGGGGCCAGCGCCATCGCGAGATGTCAGCAATTGGATTTCCATGAACATCCTCATGCTGGATGAGCGCACCGTCATCGTTGAACATTCAGAGAAACCGATGATTGACCTGATGCGCTCGTTGAAGTGCGAAGTGATTCCTTGCGCGTTCGACCGCGTGTATCCCTTTGGCGGCAGCTTCCACTGCTGCACCGCAGACATCCGCAGAGAGGGAACTCTGCAGTCATACTTTCCGTCGCTGTAGCCTATTTCGGATCGGGTGATCGCGAGCATGCTTGCGCCGTCAAATTCACTATGCGGCGGCTTCCGCGGCCAGAGCTTCAATGATTGCGATGTTCTTTACCAGATCATCTGACAGGCCGTGACGGTTCTTCAGATATTGCGGACTGTTGTATGAAATCCAGCGCTTGCCATTCGCGTCTTCCGCCACCAGAATTTTTAGAGGAAAATCAATCGCAATTGTGGGCGAAGCGAGCATGAGCGGTGTACCGCCTTTGGGATTGCCGAAAACTAACAGTTTGGTGGGCGGCATTTTCATCCCGATTGCTTCGGCTTCGGCACTGTGGTCGATGAAGGCGAAAAGCTTTATGCCGCGACCTACCAGAAGCGATTTGATCTTGTCGACGGTCTCTTCCACCGTGCGATGGGTGGATACCGTGATGATGCCGTTGTCTAAATTCATTTTTACCTCGTGGAATTGTGTCAGCGCCGAGTGAGTGAGATGAATGTATTTTCAACTTGCTTCCAGACGCTGGATCCCGGATCGACGATTTCAAAGTGTCCAATATTTGGAAGCGTAATGAGTTCAACGTGTTCGCCGGCTTTTTTCTTTTTCGCCACATAGTTCTGGCTGATCTCGTAGGGGACAGAGTCGTCGGCGGTGCCGTGAATCAGCTTTTGCGTAGCCTGGGGGATGGGACGCTCCGCCGGCGACGCTTCACGATAGTGATCCGGGACTTCAGTGGGTGTGCCGCCGAGAAACGCCGCGGCAGCGTCATTGCTTAAGTGCAGTTCCCAGGCGCGGCGCAGGTCAACCACGCCAGCGAGTGAAAGTACGTGCGTGACGGAGTGCTCAAACGCCGCGAGGCAAAGAGCCAGGTGGCCGCCGGCGGAGTGTCCGGCGACGCAGAGTTTTTTTAGGTCGAGCTTGGCAATGGAATCATTTTTGTGGGCAAGCAACGTGTGGTAGGCGCTGCGGACATCTTCAAATGTTCCGGGCCAGCCCCCGCCCGGGTTTCCCACGCGACGGTATTCGATGTTCCAGGTTGCAATGCCGGCTCTTTTCAGCGCGGCGCAAAGATGCCCAGCATAAGTGAGATCATACTTTGCGCGCCAGTAGCCGCCGTGGATGAAAAAAACGATAGGATGAGGACCTTTTCCGGCGGGAAAGCGAATGTCCACGAATTGATTTGGGTCCTGACCGTACGGAAGACGCAGATCGGGCTCAGGCGGTTTTTGTTCGAGAATGGATTCGCTCTGCACGGAGAGCAGTATAGAACAGCGAAGCGGTCGGAAATTGGAAG
>DATCAX010000106.1:0-2047 GCA_036512375.1 Candidatus Angelobacter sp.
TATTCGATTACCCGCAATCACTGCCTTAACGCGGTGCGGTCACGCGCTGGCACACCTGACATGGATTCTGACGAGCTGGTGATGGACACGCTGCCGGATGTGACTGACAGCCCTTTGGCGTCCGTGGAGCGCAAGGAGCAGGCGGAGATTGCGCGCCAACTCATTAATGAAACGCTGGATGAGACCGAGAAAGCCGTTTTTACCATGCACTTTGGGGAGGAGCTTCCCCTGGACGTAATTACGCGGATGCTTAACCTTTCGAACGCCAGCGGAGCAAAAGCTTTTCTGGTAAGCGCCAAACGGAAATTGGATAAGGCAGCCAAACGCTGGAAGGCAAGAGCTTAAGAGGGATCGCTGAGGAGAATTGTCATGGCCGACAATACAAAAACCGCGAAGATGTGGCAGGAAGCAACTGCCGAGACCAAAGAATGTCTCCCGCTGGAAGTGCTGGAGAGGATGATGGAAAACGCTTCCTCCTCCGATCCTAAAGCCGCGGCGCATCTGGCTGGCTGCGCACACTGCCAGGCTGAACTGGCCATGCTGAAAAGCTTTGAACAATCAATGCCTTCCACCGATGAAGGCGCGGCCGTAGCCTGGATTGCGGCACAGTTGGAGCGCCAGCAGAATGCTCCTGCGGCCCAGCAGAAAGTTAAGCGCGTTCCCTTCTGGCGCACGATGTTACGTGTTCCCTACCTGGCCGGAGCAGCCGCACTGGCGGCGGTGCTGGTTCTGGGAATCTCACTACATAACGGAAATTCAGATGGGCCATCGAAAATCAACCCGGGCCTGGGCAGCGGAAATTTTCGCAGCAGAGCTATCCATCTGTTGAGTCCTATCGCAGATCAGAATACTGTGCCGCAAGAATTTCGCTGGGACGCGGTACAAGGTGCGACCATCTACTCAGTGGAACTCAAAGACGTTGCCGGCATTACGCTGGCCAGCGCCAAGTCATCGCAGAACGTGCTGCCAGTAACTCCGGAGATGAAGGCGAATATGATTTCCGGCAAACCGCTTAAGTGGAAAGTGACCGCGCTTGATGCGGCGGGAAATGAGATTGCAAGTTCGAGCTCTGAACAATTCAAGGTCAACTGATGGTCAGGCGGCTCGAGCGATAAGCTTTCGCTTCCGCCGCACGCGAAGATAGACGAACACGGCCAGGGCGATAAGCGGAACGGGAATCGCCAAGGCTTGCCAGGGAATGAATCTTGGGACTGGCTCGGCGCCGTCGCCATTCAGGACGAACGCGGCCCAGAAGCGCGGATGGCTTAGCGCAGTCCCCGAATGAAGGAATTCAAGTTTGGTCAGACGCAACGCTTCCGCTTTCGATTTGTGCTTATTGAGCAGATAGAAATAAAAGTGCTGCATGAATTCTGACGTTGGTTCATCCGGGACGCGCCACAGCGTGGTCAGGGCAGAACGCGATCCGGCAGCCAGCAATGCACGGCTGAAAGCTTGAATGCCTTCGCCGGGGACAAGGCGTCCGCGTTCGGTGTCGCACGCGGACAGCGTGGCCAGGCTCGTGCCGCGAAGATCAAGATCATACAGCTCTTTGAGAAACAGGTAGTTGTTAGGCTGGCCCGGTTCATCGGGCGAAAAAAGCAGGCGGGAACGCTCAGGGTCGTCCATATCCGCGACAGCGTGCGTGCTCACATGCAGCAGCGCGGCGCCGGAATGAGTGGAGGCAAAGAATGCACCCTTGCGGTCTTCCGCGCCAAGAAACAGCTTTGTTCGACCCACGCTCATGCGGGCAATGCCGCGAATTTCTTCGCCCGACGCCGGCAGCGCGCTGGTGATCTCTCCCCGTGAAGCGCTGGTGAGCGAACTTTCACCACCTCCGGCGACCGCTGGATCGCCGAAGCCGACGAATTGTTGTTGCCACGGCAAGCGAGTCGCAGAAGCAGCTTGCATAGCACCACGCAGCAGCAATACGGCGCTGGGCATGTACGTGACGTCGCGGCTTTCAAGCAGCGGCTGTCCCGCAGCATTGGGCAGGAGTTCGAACGGTAACATGCTGAGAAAACCATCTGGAATGATCAGCACCTGCGAG
>DATCAX010000107.1:0-7415 GCA_036512375.1 Candidatus Angelobacter sp.
GACACCAGTTGCGATGTCATTAGCAAGCGCGAGCAAGTCCGTAACGTATTGGAGTTGTAAAAATTTCTCTGCGATAGCCGTAACAGCAGCTGTACGTTTTAAAACCAAGTCATCGGATGGGTCTTTGTCAAAGATGCGAACGTGCCGTGCAATTTCAATCATTATTGGTAGTCTCCGGTTTGTTCATACTTGCCACTTCCTCTATTGCAGCCTTTAACTCCTCCAAACGATCGGAGGAGTTCATTAGATCGAGCGCGCGCCTTTCCGCGGAATGATTCAGGGGCTCAAACCAGTCCTCAGGTAGGGCACCAAGCTTGACCAAAACCGCAAGCCTTTGGGCTCCTGTCAAATCTCTAAAAAACCTAAGCAGCAGAAAGGAAAATTCGCTCGTCACGCCGTTCCTCCTTTCTTCGATATCTGTGGTTGCTGCAGATGAAGGAGTCGCGCTGGGAGACTCGGCCGTCGGATCTCGATCAACTTGACCATCCAAATGAGGATCAGCCATCTGCAAAGCACGAAAGTTCGGGCAGCCTAACAAACGTGAAAGTTCGCCGCTGCCGGGAAGCCCATGGTTTGCCTCAAATCGCGTTCCGGTGCCAGACCAGATCCGGGGCTTGACGTCTACGCGAAGCCCATCTGTAGCTTCATCCCACGAGAATTCAAGGATGTTATAGGTGAATGTGTAGATTTCAGTTTCTTCTGGAGGTGTAGTAGCTCCCGCTTCCAACGTCAGGAGATCACAGCCGTCCTCCACAGGGGTTACGGCAAGCCGAGGAGAATGTTCATGGCCAGAAATAAAGACGCGCGCACGGCTGTGAACATATCGGAGGGCGTCTTTAGAGTCTCGGAACCAGTGCAACGGGTGGTGACACAGAACAACTAACTCCTCCCCCTTAGAACGGGGCAATACCCATTGTCGTGCACCGAGCAGAAGCTTCCCTGGCTCGTCCTTTGTTCCGCAAGTCAGGGCAGAATTTAGGCCGATAAACCGGAGAGTTCGCCTTGGGGCAATATCAAAGATTTTTTGGCCTGCGGTTCCACCCGCGCCATCAAGCGGACAGTTATATCCCTCAGCGAACTTGCGATAAGGACGTAAACGCCCATAGAGCACCTCACGATCTTGCTCGTCGGCCAAAAAACTATCGAGCGCAGTTTCGCCTTTGGAAGCAAGCTCGCTCAGCATCCATTCAGAAGATCTGCAGATGCTCTTGCGATGAATATCGTGATTGCCTGGAACAACCTGGACAGCCGTTACGGCACATCCGACACGATCTGCTACTTCATCCAGCCACTGCCCTACTTTCTCGTATTCCTCAATCATGCCACTATATGTCAAGTCCCCCGTAACGATAATTCCATCAGCTTTTCCCAGAGGAAGATGTTGCACGATGTCAGCGATATCATCAAGAAGTCTTTCTCGAACATCCTCGTGGATGCGAAGGCGACCGCCCTTTTCTTGGCCGAAATGAATATCCGAGAGATGCACAAAGGCGAGCGACATGAATTTCCCCAAACCAGCAAATGCATGCAAAGACTAAGTTTATCGCAAGTAGACGTTTTGCGGAGAGCGCCGACCTGGGTCTGGTCCCTGTTTCCAGCATCTACTAAACTCACCCTCGCTGGTCGTCCCCTTGTGTTTCGCGACCGTTAGTGTCTGACAAATTTGATGTGCGTGGGAGACACGGATACCATAGAAAGCTCGCTCAAAAGAGCGCTTGTTGCTCTCCGATGCTTCCGCAGCCTCAATTTTGTCTACACCTCTGTAGCGTAGGAGGGAGGGACCAAAGCCGTACATGAGTGCGTGAACGCGGATATTTCCAGCGCGGCATTCGCCGGTTGATCGATTCTGGAGGTTTTTACGGTCTGCAAAAGGGGACTGCCAATTGGGCCTACAGAGAAAACAGCGAGAATCTGCCCTGTGGCGTCTGCCTGAGTGCCTGTTTCAGACCCGCCTGATCAGTAAAAAGCCCCGAAAAGCGGCGAATTCTCGTGAAATCAGAGAACAATTCTCTGAGCTGCAGACTGTCTGGCGGAGGGAGAGGGATTCGAACCCCCGATACCCTTTCAGGTATAACGGTTTTCAAGACCGTCTGTTTCAACCGCTCACACATCCCTCCGCGTGATTGGTATCAATAGTTTACCAGCAGTTGAAAATCGTCGCCGGCAGCCCTACTTGTGGTCCAGTAGACCCGGCGAACCAACAATGCATCATGCGTGATTAGATCTGGCCGTGTGTCCGATTCTGAAACATTCGAATTTCCTGTTATCTAAAGAGGTGACAAAGTGAAAAAGTTTATCTGGAGTGCTGTGTCCATCGGAATGATCGCCCTCGTCGCAACCGTTGCGCCCGATATTAAAGCGCTATATCAGAATCAGCACCATGTAATCTAATTGTCCGTCTTGTAATTCCATTCGGCAGGTTTAGTTTTCGCAATTTGGGGACTGATGTCTGAATAGTGGGAAGGCATGTGCTTGTCCACGGTCGCGTACCTCGTCGGTGGGTTAGAATACTCTCGCGCGCCGGCAGCTGAACTTGCGCCGGGCTCCTGCGCAGGAGAACGGACATAATGGGCGACGAAGGTGTCCGCCAGAAACAGCAAAGCGGTTCGCGTACGTCAGAGCCAATCGCTGGCATCCCGATTACTGAGATCCACGTTCTCTGGATCACCGCCGGCTTGGGATGCGATGGCGATACGATCGCTATGACGGCTGCCACACAGCCGAGTATAGAAGACATCGTCACCGGCGGCCTACCCTGGATTCCCAAGGTAAATTTCTTAAATCCTTTTCTAGCCATTGAAAATGGCGATGAGTTTATGGAGCGTTTCCATCTTGCCGCTCAGGGCGGACGCTTATTGCTCCACCGAATATCACGATCCCTCTAATCGGCGGTTCCACGCTCAGCCAGTTGCGTGCGCCGCGTGCGGTCCCTGCTATTACCTGCGGGAAGGGGACGAAATCTTACGCGGTGGAAATATTGTCGTGAGACGCGCGGCTGAACTGCTGAATCAAGGCAAGGTGCTCGCAATAAAATGGCTAGGCGGATATCATCTGGCGTGCGACGCGATGAACACATCAGCAGTCAGTACGTTGCGCGAACGCAAATATCGCAAAGAAAAACCGTTCGCGGTGATGGTGAAGGACCTTGCAGCCGCCCGTAAATTGGTTGAGCTTTCGGCCGACGCAGAATTGCTAATGACCTCTGTCGCTCGGCCCATCGTGTTGGCGGGGGCGAAGCTTGATCTGCCCGGGGTTGCGCCCGGCAACAATGAACTCGGCGTGATGCTCCCTTACACTCCGCTTCATCATCTGCTCTTCGCTGCCGGAGCGCCGCAGAGACTGGTAATGACCAGTGCCAATCGCTCCAGCGAACCAATCGCTTACACGGATGATGACGCTGTGGAACGCCTCCACCCCTCGCCTTCTTGAAGTCCGAAAAAACGTATTGAAGCAGAACGATGTGATTGCCCGCGCACTGCGGGAACGGTTTGTCCGTGACGGAGTCTTCGTCGTAAGTCTGGTTTCCAGTCCGGGCGCGGGCAAGACAGCATTTCTGGAAAAGACCCTGACGGTTCTGCACCAGCAGCACCGCGTGGCTGCACTGGTTGGCGATCTGGCCACAGATAATGATGCCGCTCGTCTGGCGCGGAGCCAGGCTCCGGTGAAGCAGATCACCACCGGCACGCTCTGCCATCTTGAGGCTGCAATGGTGCAAAATGCGCTGGATGGATGGGACGTCGGGAAAGTGGATTTCTTGTTCGTAGAAAATGTGGGCAACCTCGTTTGTCCGTCATCTTACGATCTGGGAGAAAATCTGCGGCTGGTGCTTCTGTCAGTGATCGAAGGCGAGGACAAACCGTTAAAATATCCTACGATATTCAACAGCACCGACGTGGCCGTGATCACCAAGATGGATCTGGCTGCCGCGGTTGAGTTTGATGAGGCTGCCGCACGCGCCAACATTCAGGCGGTGCGGCCGGGCATGCTCGTGTTTACTATGTCGTCCAAGAGCGGGACGGGTATGGAAGAGTTTTTTAACTTCCTCGCAGGCAGATCTACGGAGTTGCGAATGGCTACGCCAGCGTGATTCAAGTGCCACATAAATATAGAAAATGACCAGTTTTCTTTCCATCATCGCCGTCGGGTTTTTTCTGGGCATGCGCCATGCCACAGACCCCGACCACGTAATTGCCGTTACCACAATTGTCACGCGCCAGCGGCAGCTTACCCGCGCGGCCTTGACCGGAGCATTCTGGGGTGTAGGCCACACGCTGACAATATTTCTAGTGGGCGCCCTCATCATTCTTTTTGATGTGGTCATTCCCACCCGGATCGGCCTGAGCATGGAGTTTTCCGTAGCGCTGATGCTGATCTTTCTCGGCATTATGAATGTTGCGGCTTTCATGCGTTCGGCGCCATCATTCGCGACGCAGGCCGGCAAAGATTCTGAACTTTTGCACGCGCATCCGCATGCCCATGGCGACTACGTGCATAGCCACGCGCACGGGCACGCTCCGGAAGCGCATCCACATCGACCCGACCGTACGCCATTGGCGCTACTAGATCGCCTTTTCGGCAAGATCGCTTTGTATCGCCCGGTGCGGCCGTTTATTGTCGGCGTGGTTCACGGGCTTGCCGGTTCGGCTGCAGTGGCTCTGCTGGTTCTTGCCACGATCCCCAATCCGCGCTGGGCTGTGATCTACCTGCTCGTCTTCGGCCTGGGAACAGTGGGCGGTATGATGTTGATCACCATGAGCATCGCTTCGGCCTTCGCTTTTGTGGGCAAGAGCCGGCAAAATTTCTCACACCGCCTTGGACTTGTTTCCGGCCTGCTCAGTCTGGCGTTCGGAATATTACTGGTCTATCAGATCGGCTTTGTCGGCGGCCTCTTCACCAGCCATCCACACTGGATGTCTCGCTGAGCCAGGTCATCACTGGAACCTTTCTCCGGTCTGGCGGCATCCAAATGAAATAGACGACAAGGAGAGATGTAATGAGTACCCACAAAGTGATTGAGCTACCACGGCGGACAGTTTCGAGTGTGAGCCCGCTGACGGGTGATCTGCTACGCGAGTATGAGCAGCACTCAGAAGAGGCGGTCGAAAACAAAATTACTCTTGCGGCGGCGACGTTCCGCGACTACCGCAAAGTTTCATTCGCCAGGCGCGCTGCCATGATGGCCCGCGCCGCAGAAATCCTGGAAAAAGAAAAAGAGACTCTCGGCCGGATGATGACACTAGAAATGGGGAAGACATTCAAGTCGGCTGTGCAGGAAGCGGAGAAGTGCGCTTTCGGCTGCCGCTACTATGCTGAAAACGCTGAGCGGTTTCTAGCCGACGAAGAAGCGAAGACCAACGCCACCAGAAGTTTTGTGCGCTACCAGCCGATTGGAGTTGTGCTGGCAGTGATGCCATGGAATTTTCCCTTCTGGCAGGTGTTTCGTTTTGCTGCGCCCGCGCTCATGGCGGGCAATGTCGGACTGCTGAAGCATGCGTCCAATGTGCCGCAGTGCGCGCTGGCCATTGAAGACATCCTTCATCGCTCCGGCTTCCCTGACGGCGCTTTCCAGACGCTGCTGATCGGCTCGGACCGTGTGAACAAGGTGATTGCTGACCAGCGCGTTGCCGCAGTAACGCTCACCGGCAGTGTTGGCGCGGGCAGCAGTGTTGCGACGGCTGCCGGCAAAGCCATTAAAAAATGCGTTCTGGAACTTGGCGGCAGCGATCCGTTCATCGTAATGCCCAGCGCGGACCTTGATCGGTCGGTGGAAATGGCCGTGCAAGCCAGGGTGATCAACAATGGGCAATCCTGTATCGCCGCAAAGCGGTTTATTGTCCATCAGCAAATTGCTGAGCAGTTTGAGAAGAAGTTTGTCACGCGCATGGCATCACTCAAAGTTGGCGATCCCATGGATGCGGCGACCGACGTGGGGCCGCTGGCTACCGAAGATGTGCTGAAAGGACTGGAAGAGCAGGTCACAAAAACAGTGGAGATGGGCGCGCGCGTCCTGCTGGGTGGAAAGCGCCTTGATCGCAAGGGCAATTTCTTTGCGCCCACGGTGCTAACGGATATTCCAAAAAGCTCACCTGCTTTCTATGACGAACTTTTTGGCCCGGTGGCGTCTCTCTATCGCGCAAAAGACATGAGCGATGCGATTGAGATCGCCAACAACTCTATCTTTGGCCTGGGCGCCTGCGCGTGGACCAACGATTCGGCGGAACGCGATCTGTTCATCAATGAAATTCAGTCGGGCCTGGCATTTATTAACGGAATGGTGGCATCTGATGCCCGCATTCCGTTCGGCGGCGTCAAACACTCCGGGCACGGACGCGAACTCAGCCATCACGGTATCCGCGAATTTGTAAATGTGAAGTCGGTTTGTATTCAAGAAGGGGAGCCAGGCAAGAGCCGCACGGAATAGAATAGCCGCGGCTTGGCGTTCAATGAATAACTTTTAGCAATTGACGTTCATTTGCAATTTGGCCGACTACGGGCTCGAGCCGGTCAAATGCTTCCTGCAGGATGCGGTGAGAAGTGGCGAAGCATATGCGCAGATGTCCGCTGGCGCCGGGACCAAACCATTGAGGTGCGCCAGGAACCAGCGCTACGCGGGCCTGTTCACGAAGTTGCTGGCAAAGGTTTTCTGAATTGTCAGTCAGGCTGCGCACGTCGGGGAACACGACATAGGTGCCCTGAGGCGGCTCGACGGTCACACCTGGCCACTTTGCCAGACGACCAACAACGTAATCGCGCTGGGCTTGCAGGTGCCGGACAAATTCGGCGAGCCACTCGCGGCCATCATTGAGCGCGGCGACAACCGCCACCTGCGACAGCACAGAGACGCCGTAAACCGTGCTCTCCGCGTCAGAGGCGGCGACGATTTCTTTTTTCCATTCCGGATCAGGACAGATCAAGCATCCCACGCGAAGCCCAGCCAAAGCAAAATTCTTGGAGAAGCCGTAGACCGTTACGGTGTTGCGGGCAATCTCCGGCGAGATCGATGCCATGCTGACATGCCGATGTGGCGTGTAAACGATGTCAGACCAGATTTCATCGGACACAATGCGCAAGCCGCGAGAGATGGCCCATTCGGCCACGCGTTGCTGCCACTCGCGCGAATACACCACGCCGAGCGGATTGTGCGGATTGCAGAGCCAGAGCATGCGCGTGCGCACAGTCAGGCGGGACTCCATGCCGCGAATGAATTCTTCGGCGCCAGTGCCGTGCTCTACTCTTATACGAACGGGAATGGCACCGGCGCGCTGCACAGTGTGGTGCAGCAGAAAGTCCACGGGATCGGGAATGAGAACTTCATCGCCAGCCGCCAGGCTGGTCCGTGCCAATACGGCCATGCCAGAGGCGGCACTATCTGTAGCGAATACGTCCTCAGGCTTGCAGAGCATCTGGCGCGTCTC
>DATCAX010000108.1:0-4215 GCA_036512375.1 Candidatus Angelobacter sp.
TTATCTGGGAGTAAACAGGGAATCACAACGCTTGTAACAGGGAATGATTTCACGTTTGAGATTTTTGACCATACGAGAATTACCGAATCTAGTCCGACCGAAGAGCATGGAGAGGATCTATGCGGGCAGCGCGAGTTGCAGGCACATAACCTGCAAAAACGGCTACCAAGCAAAGCAGCAAGGCTGAAACCGGATATATCCACATATCCTTTCCGTCGATTCCGTACAGTACGTTGGAAAGAACGCGCATAAGACTTAAGGCGAAGGCAGTTCCAAGGAACACACCCGTAACGGACAAAATGAGAACGTCCGTGAGTACCAGCCCCACAAGAGATTTTCTCGTCGCACCCAATGCTGCACGTACACCTAGTTCACGTGTGCGCTGGCTGATAGCATACGTGAGTACACCGTAAAGTCCGGTTGCCGCCAAGACTAACGACATGATAGCGAAAATCGATAATAATGCCATACTTAGTCGCCAGTTTGCGAGTGACATCGATAGAATTTGATCCATTGCTAAAACATCGTAGGCGGGTTGCTCAGGGTCAATATCCAAAATTCGTCGCTGGACTGCCGCAGCTGAATTCAACGGCGCGGTTTCCGTTTTGATAGCAAGAGTAAAGAAAGGAAATGGACGTTGCAGATATGGTTCGTAGAACTGCGCTTTGACAGGTGAGGTCAGTCCGTATTGTTTTACGTCCTGGGCTATCGCAATGATCGTCATCCATTCTTTTTGTGAATTGCTGCCGCCCTCTTTAATTCGCTTGCCAAGGGGGTCTTGCCCCGGAAAGAACTGATGGGCAAGGGATTCATTAATAATAACTACCTTCGCGGAACCATCTCTGTCGGCGATAGTAAAATCGCGCCCCCGTTGCAGAGAAATTTTCATTGTTTGAAAATATCCTGGGCTCACTGCATAAACATTGGCATTGGGAGCTTCTTGCGCTGGCAACGGTTGGCTTCCTTCCGGAGTAAACGAGAATGTAATGTCATGCCGGAGAGGAAAAGTATTCGACAACCCAACCGCACTCACGCCGGGAATAGTGCGAATTCCTTCCAATACACGCTCCGCAAAAACAGTCTGCTGTATTGCAGTAGAATATCTGCGAGGTCCGAGCGATAACCGCATGGTAAGAAGATTCCTAGAGTCAAAACCAGAATTGACTTGAAGGATGCGTGAAAAACTACGAATACTCAGCCCTGCCCCGATCAACAGCAGCAATGTAAGCGCCATCTCACTGATGAGAAGCGCCTTTTGCCAATTTCGTCCTGCGCGTGAGACAAATCCCCCGCCGCTGCCCAGGCGAAGTGCATTCATAATATTGGAATTGAGAGCAAAAATAGCCGGAGCGATACCAAAGAGAAGTCCTGTTCCAATCGAAATCACCAGGGTGAACCCCAATACGGACCAATCAATGCCGATGCTGTTTTGCCGCAAAAGAGTCCCGCCAGTGAGCCACAGAAGGACTGGTATGCCAGAATTGGCAAGCAGTACACCGAGAGCTCCTCCGGAAAGTGAGATCAGCATACTTTCGGTGAGAAACTGACGAATGACTTGGAACCGCGTTGCGCCGAGGGACAATCGGATGGCAATGTCTCGGTGCTTAAGGAAAGCCCTAGCAACCATAAGGTTGGCCATATTTGCGATAGCAATCAGCAGCACGAAGGCGACAGCCGCCATCAACAGCATAAGATAGGGTTTGATTTCTGCAACCAACCGGTCTTGTAGTCTTGTCCCGGAAAATTGCCAGCCTGCGCTCACCGAAGGATCGTGCTCGGCCAGCCTGCGAGCGATAGTATCCATCTCAGCCTGCGTCTGCTTAAGGCTGACATTCGGCTTCAAGCGGCCAATCACTCCGATTTCATGCCCGTGACTCCCAAGATATTTTTGGGTATATGCGGCTGGCATCCAGAGTTCGGCTGCTTGAGTACTCGTCACAGCAAAGCTAAATTCCGCCGGCATGACGCCGATCACCGTATAACCAGTTCCATCCAGCACAATCATCTTTCCCAGTAAACCTGGATCGCCGCCAAAATGGCGTTGCCAAAGCGAGTGGCTGAGAACGACAACCTGCGAATTTACGCCTGGCACATCATCCGTGGCAAGAAACTCCCGGCCCACAAAAGGACTGACCCCCAGGACACGAAAGAAATCGCTGGAAACTTCAGCCGCCGACAGACGCTCAGGATCTTTGTCACCAATCAGTGTGACACTCCCCTGATTATAGGCAGCCAAGGCATCAAAAACGCTAGCTTGATTGCGAATGGCGATGAAATCTGCGGGGCTAAACTTAAAGTGATTCAGTCCCTTTTGGGGATTGCTTTCTTCAAGCACTACCACGCGTTCAGAATTTGGATATGACAGCGGGCGCAACAAGATGGCATTGATGACACTGAAAATTGCGGTATTTCCGCCGATAGCTATCGTCAAAAGCAGCACGGCTATCAATGTAAAGCCAGGAGAATGGAAAAGCGTTCGTATGCTATAACGTAAATCTTGTCCTAACGCGCTCATAGATCTCATCCCTGCCGAATCGAATATTTGCCCTCATCCTGCTACTTGCGCCACTCTCCTTTAATAATAGCAGTGCGAATCTCATCTACGCTATGCCCCTGCTTGAACTGGGCATAGGCAAACAACGCTTCCTTTTGGCAGGCCCAGCAGTGCGCCCCATGATAGCTCGTGAAGCAATCCAGGAGATGACGATGCCGGTGGCTGCGATCACATCCGCAATAGCACGGAAGCTGGTATAGCACCGGCTTGATTGTTGCAGCAGCTGCATACGCATGTTGTACCATCTCATTTTGGAACTCGCCCGGCGCAATAGTGACAGGAAGATCCCCCTTTGGTTCGCCATGACCGTATGCGGGTATTTCATCTTCGTTCTTCTGGGCGGACTGTTGCAGACCTGCTGGGTGTATATAGCTTATGAGGCAATAGATCGTCAGAGCAATGCAAACCAAAAGAGCAGCTAAACGCAAAAAGATCGCCTCACGGCGAACGTTTTTCGTGTTCGGCGAATCCAACCCGATCACGCCCGTCCTCCGTTTAGAACGCCGACTAGCCAGACAAAAGAACGCCTTATAGCTCGACCATAGTATAAAGCTAGCCCTAAGGCGGGCAGAAAAACTACCACAAGTTTGGCGCCATTTTTGGCTGCATCAGTAATCAGATGATTTCTAAAAGAAGAGTACAAGCCCGTGATAGCGCCTCCCGCTAAATGTCCGAGCTGCGGTACATACCATACGGTGATTGTCCACAAGAAATAAAGCGTAAAAGCAACAAAGCCAAAATAGTAAGCGTAATAAATGCGTCTTCGGCTTGCAGGCAGGGAAAATATTCTGGGAGGTGCGGCAGTCAATCTAAGAACCCGCAATACGGCCCACTGCGAAAGCTCTTTGTTGGCTTGCATCATATTTGGTATGCCCAAGCCGTCGCTGATCATCCAGTATCCGTCCATGCGAAGAAACGGAATTAGATTAATGAGTACCGTTACTTGAAAAATGGAACATAGCAGAGCACACACAGGGTACCTGCTGATCAGGAATCCAGCTAAAGCTACCGTTGCCGCAATCAGGCTGAAGAAAATTCCTCCCGCATCAACGATCAAGCGTTGTTTGGCGGGTAGACGCCATGCCTGCGTTACATCCGTATATAGACCGGGCAACACCCAATACAAGCAAACACCAATCGGCCCGTGTTTGGTGTTACAACGCACGCACGCCGAAGCGTGGCCCAGTTCATGAAAAAGCAGCCCCAAGTAGTTGCCAAATGCCAAAGCCATAAAAAGACTGGGCCGTAAGGTGTGAACTGTTGCCGCTAGCGCGCTGGCAGAGCCAACCAGCGGATGGAGTACTTTTATCCATGCAAGGAGATGCAATAGGAGAAGCGCTGGAATACCATAAAGCATGATTCCAGGCGAGAGCAGGTGAGAAAGTGGTTGCGTCAACCATCTGAGATGCCCCGGTTTCAACAGTGGGTATGTAAGCATGATCTGCTTATCGCGCCGTTTCCTCTTCGGCGTCTCCTGCACCCCGGCCTGTATATCCGCATTTTCAACCAAAGAAAATGAGACAAGGCGCTCCAGAGTGCGGGTAATACGGTCAGGAGCCCAATCAAGATTGTTCTTTTCAATGCTGGCTTGAAGCTCTGCTGTTGTAGACGGGCCGCCCTTTAAGAGGGTAATCAGTATCTTCGCATCTCCTCTTAGCTCC
>DATCAX010000109.1:0-4314 GCA_036512375.1 Candidatus Angelobacter sp.
AAAGCCGCTGCTGCTGTCCCCCGGAGAGGCTGGCTCCGGACTTCTTTTTCAGATCGTCTTTGACTTCGTCCCACAACGCGGCCTGTTTGAGCGAGCGCTCCACTACCTGGTCCAGTTCACGGCGATTGCGAAAACCATTCAGCTTCAGACCGGCGGCGACGTTGTCATAGATTGTCATGGTCGGAAAGGGATTAGCTTTCTGAAATACCATGCCGACGCGGCGGCGTATCCACACCGGCGACACTCCTTTGCCGTAAACGTCCAAATCTCCGATTGAGACTGTGCCTTCCACGCGGGTGTCGGGCAGGGTTTCATGCATGCGGTTGAGGCAGCGAACAAACGTTGATTTTCCGCAGCCGGATGGCCCAATGATGGCCGTAGCTTTCTTTGCAGGAATTTCCATGCCGATATCGAAGAGCGCCTGTTTCGCACCAAACCAGGCGTTCAAATTGGCTACGTGAATGCCCGCATCCATTAGCTGGCTCCTTTGATCGCACCGCGGCCGACTACGAACCTGACAAGGATGACAGTAAACACAATCATAGAAATGAGAACCAAGGCAGCCGTCCAAGCCTGAGCATGCGCCTGCTCATAGGGCTGGATGGCGTACTTGTATATCTGCAAGGGAAGCGATGATACGGGCTGGTCAGGGTTCATGCTCCAGAACTCATTGCCAAACGCGGTAAACATCAGGGGCGCACTCTCGCCGGCGATGCGCGCGAAGGCCAACATGACGCTGGTGACGATGCCTGCGCTGGCGGTGCGCAATACGACGGAAAGGATGGTTCGCCATTTGGGAATGCCCAGACCAAGAGCAGCTTCGCGAATGGACTGTGGAACCAGCAAGAGCACTTCTTCTGTCGTGCGGGAGATTACTGGGATCATCATAATGCCGAGAGCCACGCTGCCAGCAATAAGGGAAAAATGTTTTTGCGAAACCACAACCAAGGCCCATGCAGTCATACCAATCACGACGGAGGGCACGCCGTTTAGCGCGTCAGCGGTAAAACGGACGACATTGCCAAACTTGTTTCGTCCATATTCGGCCAAAAAAACTCCGGCGCCAATTCCCAATGGAACGCCGATCATGCTGGCGAAGCCCAAAAGCAAGAGCGAACCGACAATTGCATTGCCCATGCCGCCACCCTCTTCACCGATGGGTTTGGGAATCTGGGTAAGAAAGGCCCAGTTCAAAGCACCCAAGCCGCGAAACACAACTGTTCCCAGAATCAGGAAGAGAGGCACAGTCACTATGAGCGCAGCCAGCGTGATGAGGCCGAGGGCCAGCCAGTTAGAGAGCCTACGACGAAGAGATGTGGTGTGAAGAGATTTAGGCAAGAGCCCTCGCCGGCATTCCCCGGGTGATGGACCAGACCAGCAGCCCAGCAAGGGCGTTCACAATCAGGGTTATCACAAACAAAACCAGAGCCATTTCCATCAGGGCACTCAGATACAAGTTGCCAACAGCTTCAGTGAATTCATTGGCAACCGCGCTGGCAAGGGTGTACCCGGGAGCAAAGAGTGATTTGGCGATTTCCGGGCGATTGCCAATCACCATTGTGACTGCCATGGTTTCACCCAAAGCGCGTCCCAAACCGAGTATGACCGCTCCGAAAATACCAGGACGAGCATTGCGCAAAACTGCCATCCGTAACATTTCCCATCGAGTTGCGCCTAATGCCAGTGCCGCTTCTCGCTGTACGCGCGGTACCGCGGTGACAACCTCACGCGTGATGGAGGCAATAATCGGAAGAATCATGATGGCGATAATCACACCTGCTGCCAACATCCCCCACCCGTACTTTGGCCCACTGAACAAACCTGTCCAGCCAAAATACCTGCCCAGGAATGGCTGCACGTGAAGGCGCAGAAAAGGCGCCAGAACAAAGATGCCCCACAGACCATAGATCACGCTGGGAATCGCGGCCAGAAGTTCCACAAGCAGCGAGAGAATTCCTCGTAACCAGAGCGGGCAGATCTCGGTAAGAAAGAGCGCGGTTCCTACAGAAAGAGGAACGGCGATCATCACTCCCAGCAGAGAGGAAACGACCGTGCCATAAATGAAAGGCAGAGCGCCAAAGTTCTCGGCTACCGGATCCCAAATCTGAGTTACGAGGAACTTGAATCCGAACTTAGATATGGAAAGGTGCGACTGGTTGACGAGTTCAAAAAAGATAAGGCCTACAATGGCCAAGACCGCCAGAGCGCAGAGAATGACAATGCCGCGAAATACCTGGTCAGCAAACACATTTTCCCGGACAACTAGATAGCTCTTGGGCACGACCTGTAGCTTTTCCGAGCTGCCCAAGACAGGATCCGGCGTGGCCGCCCCTTCAGGCACTTCTGAGCTCCGGGGAGGCCTGTGTTCCGGTATGGTTCGCATGACTGGAAGCTAGCAGACGATTGTTAATAGATTGTTAAAAACTTTCTAGTGCAGCTTCAAGGGACTCAATTACTTAGTCATCAATTGCTTTGACCAGCTTGCCAGGTGCGATTTTTGCCGGTAACGCACGGTTAACGCCGGTTGGGATGAAATGATGCCGAGGCCGTGCTTGTCTGGCTAAGACTTTTACAGTTGCCCCTCTACATTCCACTGAATGGTTGCAGTTTGATAACCCGGCGCCTTCACTGTTCCTGACGGCATGTGGGGAGCGGGGCCGCCACCAGGCGGGGGGCCAAGGAGACCTGCGGCTGAGTTCGCTTCCGTCGCATGTTCAGAGAGCGGCTTGCCAGCGACCGGCGGGAAAAAACCCACAAACTTGTATTTGAACGGTTGTCCTAAAATGCCCACTTTCACATTATTAATGAAAACGTCGCCCTTAGTTACTGGCTCTCCAGCAGCGTTGGTGGCGGTGACGATCACAGAGATCAAAGCATTCAATGTAATTGGGCTGGTGTTCACCGTTAAAAGACCATTGGAGAGGTAAAGGGGCAAGGGGATATCGCTGAAATTTGGGGGAGCGCTGAAGGTTAGCGGCAGGTCTGCTGCCTCAAAGACTCGCACAATATCGGTGTCGCTAACCCCAATTGAAATGCCATTCGCCTTGACTGTCCCGACAACATGAGCATGATTCGAACTGTCTTCCGCATAGACCCGAAAGCTCACTTTGCTGCCAATGGCCACACTGTCAGGAAAACAGCTTGCCATCAGGGGCATCTCCCACCACGTTTCATAGATCGCTTTAAAACGACCCTGGACATTCGTAGCCTGCACAGTGGCATTCACCTTCAGCCCCGTGACGGAACCATCGGTTCCAACGCTCACAGACTCCTGATCCTTGAAAGTGCCTGCATAGCTGAAACGCCCATCGATAAGTTTCTGCCAATGAAAGCCGGCGTTCGATCCCGGCGGAGACTGTAAATATGGATAAGGGTAGACGAGAGCGTCGCCAGAGACAGTGGTTGGGCTCTGTGTAACAGAGCGGGCAGTACAGTACGCAACCATAAACGAAGTTTTGCAGATGGGAGGTGGTTGAACACGCATGATCCAGTCGGGGGGATGCATTTCTATCAGGCCGCAATGCATTAAGGTGGCCGCTTCTGCCCGCCATAAAGAGGGCGTACCCTGATCATGGGCGTGCTCCTGCCAGATAGTTCCCTTCATCAGAACATAATCGCCAGTTTGAAGAGGACGGGGGCCATTATCGGGATTGTAAGGCAGGTATGGCCACCAGGCGTCATTAAATGGCTCGTTGCAAGCAGCCCACTGCACCCAGCCCGCTGGGGCTGGTCCCCGACCCCAATATGGAGAGGAGAACGGAAAGGGAGGTCCGCTGTTGACGTGCCAGCAATTGAGCTCGCAGTGGACAAAAACAGGGCCCTGGCTATGGTAGTCATTCGGAACCACGTCTGCGTAGCCCTGAACGGCGACAGGTAGTTCAGAATCGCCGAGGGCGCCCCCCATATGGGGCAGAGCAAATGAGTTCATGGTGACCCCACGCGAACTCCCGTCGAGTTCTGAGACGTCATCGAAGCGCATTGAAGGCCCAACAAATGGTGGATTCGTTTCGGAGAGATTGCCTGGCAGCACGGCCCCATTCAGTGCTGAACTCAAACCGCCTGGCCCATACATTTGGGCGATGAAGTCGGCATCCAGGATAAGATTGTAGTGATAGTCTTCAGCTGCATAGACTACAGGGGGCGTGTCTCCAGTATGCATGCAATTGATGGCAACGTCAGGATCGGCCAGCCAGCCGGCGATCAGAATATTTTTCCGAACAATATTCTCGGGATTTTTCGACATCATAGGGATATAGGGGTCCGTAAAGGGAACCGCCCTCCCTTCGAAGAAGACGTCGCTTGCTTTAACCGGTA
>DATCAX010000110.1:0-2474 GCA_036512375.1 Candidatus Angelobacter sp.
GATCAATCTGAATACCCCAGAGCAATCCGCGATGCGGTTCTCGCCGCCATGAATGCCAGCCAGATCAGCGTGGCCGAACTTTCTCGCCTGAATTTCCGGCTGGGTGAGTTCTATGCCGAAGCGGTGAACAGAGCGCAAAAGAAAGCCGGCCGCACAAAGCTGGACTTAGTGGGCTGCCATGGCCAGACTCTTTATCATCAGGGCACAGCGGCGCCATACCTGGGAAAAAAGATCGCATGTACATGGCAGACCGGAGAAGGTTCAGTGGTGGCCGCCCGGCTGGGAGTACCGGTGGTCTCGGATTTTCGACCGGCAGACATGGCCGCCGGTGGCAAGGGCGCGCCGCTGGTTCCGTTGCTCGACTATGCAATTTTCCGCTCCAAAAATAAAGGACGAATCATCCAGAACATCGGCGGGATCGCCAACCTCACCGCGATTTCTGCTTCTGCCGTGCCCACCGACATTATGGCGTTTGATACCGGTCCGGGAAACATGGTGATCGACCGTCTTATGCAGATGTTGTTCAAAAAGCCGTATGATCGCGGCGGAGCGATTGCGCGCAAAGGATCGATACTCCAACCCGTGCTTCAACAATCACTGGACGCTGCTTATTTCAAACTCAAGCCGCCCAAGACGGCAGGCCGTGAAGAGTTCGGCGGAGAATATGCAAAGGCATTCCTTCACCGTTGCGGCCGCGCCGCCAAGGTGGACGTGATCACAACGGCAACAGCGCTTACCGCCGCTTCTATGGCGCAGGCACTACAGCGTTTTGTTCTGGCTCGGGGCAACTATCGCGACTGGGTGGTCTCCGGCGGCGGCACAAAAAATGCCGTGCTGATGGAAATGCTTGCGAAGGAAGCCGGCAATCTGGGACTTTGGCTCAAACATTCCGATGAATTTGGCATTCCCAGCCAAGCCAAGGAAGCGGTGGCCTTTGCGCTGCTCGCGTACCAGACGTGGAATGAGCTGCCTGGCAATGTACCGTCAGCCACGGGAGCGAAGCGCGGCGCGGTGCTGGGAAAAATTTCGTATGTTTAACCACAAAGGACACAAAGGTTCACAAACGATCTTTGCGTTCGAAACAAAACACCTTCGTGTTCCTTCGGATCCTTTGTGGTTGAGGCTTTTCTGTTTGTTGCTCTGCGCCAGTCTTCTTTCCTGCTCGAAGCGTCCTGACGCAAACACGCTGGTGATGATTATTGAAAGCAGTCCCACCAACCTTGATCCGCGCGTCGGCACTGACGCGCAATCAGAGCGCATTGATGAACTGATCTTCGATCCGCTCGTCCACCGTGACGAGCATTTCAACATGGTCCCATGGGTGGCGGAAGAGTGGGATATCCCTGATCCAAGGACTTATATTTTTCATTTGCGCCAGGGCATTCACTTTCATGACGGCCGTCCCCTGACCTCTCGCGACGTTAAGTGGACGCTGGACAGCGTTCGCGATGGATCGCTAATCACCCTGAAGACCACCACATACAAACTGGTCGAACGCGTTGACGCACCGGACGAATCCACGCTGATCATCCATCTTTCTGAGCCGGACGGCACGCTGCTTTACAACGTATCAGACGGTGCGTTCGGTATTGTGCCCTATGGCAGCGGCAAACAGTTCAACCGCAATCCCATTGGTTCAGGTCCTTTCACGTTTGTATCGCAGGACCCGGACACCGAAGTTGTTCTCCGGCGCAATGACGGTTACTGGAGCCAGCACGCCCAGGTTGAGCGCGTTCGGTTGACGATTGTGCCGGACGCCACTACCCGGGCGCTGGAACTGCGCAAAGGCAGTGCGGACATCTCTCCGGGCGGCTCACTCAGCGCGGACATGGTGGGCACACTTCGCCGCTACCGCAATCTTGAAATCGAGCAGCAACCGGGCACGGTGCTGGCTTATCTCGCCTTCAACCTTCGCGATCCGATATTGAAAGATGTACGCGTGCGCCAGGCGCTGGCCTATGCCATTGATCGTGGAGCCATGCTGCATTACTTGTTCGGCGACGAGGGCCGTCTGGCCGACAGCGTGCTCCCGCCACAGCACTGGGCTTATAACGGGGATGTGGCACACTATTCTTATGATCCCGCAAAGGCGAATGCGATGCTTGAAGCAGCCGGTTATCCGCGGAGCGCGGATGGCGTCCGCTTTCACCTGGCTATGAAAACGTCCACCGAAGAAACCACGCGCCTGCTGGCCGCCGTGCTGCAACAGCAGTTGCGCCAGGCTGGTATTGCACTCGACATCCGCAGTTTTGAGTTCGCCACGTTTTATGCCGACGTAATGAAAGGCGCGTTTCAGCTTTATTCATTGCGCTGGGTCGGCGGCAATGAAGATCCCGACATTTTTTATTACGCGTTCCACTCATCCAGTTTCCCACCCAAGCACGCGAACCGCAGTTACTATGTAAATCCTGAAATGGACCGTCTCATTGAGGCCGGACGCAGTACCGTGGACCAGGAAAAGCGGAAGCAGATAT
>DATCAX010000111.1:0-3499 GCA_036512375.1 Candidatus Angelobacter sp.
GCAGGCCTTGCTCCCTCTGGTCGCGTCGGGCAAGGCGCACAAGCCACCCCAGGAAGCCAAAGTCGGGCTTGCCTGGGGGCCCCCCGGTAAAGTCGTGCCCTGACACTTGTCTGTGCGTGGATGCGAAATCGAAAGACACTCAGATGTGTAGCGCGGAGAGAATCGAGACCACCCTTTCGCAAAACCGGCGAAAGGATTGGGCGCCCGGCATGTACTCATCCGAGGTAACGATGCACAGCTCGTGAGTCCTCAACTAGCTGGCATCCTTGATTTTGTATTTCTGTGATTCCCGGTCACTGAATCTCTGCGTCAAGCGTTGCTGAAGCGTGTTTACGGAATCAATGAGCGAGTGCATACCATTGGTTTGAAAAGTGATCATTCGCCGTTCTATATCCCCGCAAAGATTCCTTACCATTTGGTCGAACCGGCGCAACCGTTCCGCAGCCAGGAAAGCCAACACGGTTTCGGGGTTCTTCTTTGTGTATTCCGCGTTGATAAGCTCGCTTACGCTCCAGCCGGTCAGGCGCACATTGTCCACGGCATGACGAAACTCGTTCAGGGCCACAGGGTCGGGTGCGGCTTCCGATTTAAGCCGGTGCTCCACGCGCTTCAATTCGGAAGTCAGTTGCTTGATCTCAAGGGTCAGGTTTTCGCGGATATTAGCCATGGGGCTCGTTCTACCTCATTTATGCAACTGTAGCCTGAGATGCCGAATTTTTTGTGAACTTCATTAGAGAGGCTTATGACTTTGGTAACAATCGGCGGGAGCTGCCAGAGATTCCTGATTGTTCCAGTGCTCTAAGGCAACAAATGCTCGATTTCGATCCCTAGTGTTTCATTTCGCTAGCTGCGAAGGGAAACGTTCCGTCTGTCCCCGGTTTCTACAGCCCTCAAATCGATTTGGAGAAACTCATTGGCGGCAGGAGTTCTCCGCCGCCAGATAGGGAGGATTTCGGCGGACGCGGCGCAACGGATCAAGAGATGGCTCGGGCTGGCGGATCGAATGTTCGCAGCTAAGTCTAAAGAAGAAGAGCCCACCGCAGATTGAAACTGCCCTGTTACGCGGTAAAAGATTTTTTTAAAAAAATGTCGATCCTAGGCGGAAGACTTTCTCTGAATACCCGCTCTGCAATCTCTTGAAGGATCTCAATTCCTAATCTGCTATTGCGGTCGATCCGCCCAAGAAGCAATTTCCTCACGGCCCTGCGCATGTTTTGTTTTTCTACCATACAGTCATAATGAAAAGCATTCGAAGCGCCAAATTACTAAGCCATTCGCAATCAGGTGTTTAGAGATTTCGGCTAAGGCAAGGACCGTGAAAAGATTACACGCTTTCATGAATCGAAGCGCTTGATGGCAGCCCGGTATGTACGCTCAAGAACGATTGCGGCGTGCTGTAATGTCTCGTTCATGCTCATAGGTTATCCAGGCTCTTTCGCGCCTCCGGCGCTGTGGGGCTCTGATTCGCGAAGAGAGGCGGGGCGGCGGAATCGGGCGGTCTTCCGGAGGCATTCAGGGATTGGGAAAAGTGAGACGCAGCAGTGCTCGAGTCTCTACGTTGGGATTGTTTACGGTCCGCAGATTTATCTGACATATATGTGTTGGGTGGCTTGCGGTGCGAGCGTGTTATCGGACATATGTGTTGGGCTGGTTTTACGGTCCACCCGTGTTATCGGACATATAATTTGGGCTGGTTTACAAACACGCGCGTTATCAGACGTATGTGCAAAACTTGTCTATTGACAGCGGCTTCTCTTATATGCGATATTGAATCTGATTCCAACGGGAGCGGCGCCGGCGGAAGAGCGGCTAGCAACTGGCAAATAGCACCTAGCCAGGACTGGCTGAATGGGGAAACCCGAAACGGCCTGCACCTCTGTGGTCTGTGGCCCATCGTAGGGGCGACAGTTACCGCGGCCTCCGACGAACTAGAGTGTGTCCTGAAGGGATGCATTCTTGCGCAACATATCGTCATCGGATAGGTCGCGGGAGTGTGGGAAAAAGCTGCTAGCTTCTAGCCACTAGCTCCTAGGAAATTGCCAAAATTGCCAGTACTGCCAAAATTGCCAATTTGAAAATCTGATCACAGGCGAGAGTCTCTCTACCCGCCACGCGGAACAGCGCGCGATAGTTTCGTAAAAACCAAAAATTCTGAATTTGAGCCACCTTAACCGGTGGCTTTTTTATTGGAGCCAGGACATGAGCACGCACAATACCGACAACCCGAGCCTAAACCTAACCGAAAATCTCACCGAAAACAGAAGCCAAGAAATCACGGGAACCCCAACGCTGCCTGAAAACACAGTTCATGAAAACACACCCCCAGAAAGCCGGGTGGAAACCGCGGAGCAAGCCCGTGCCAGCTTCCCGCCGGCTTATCAGACAAACCGGCCGCGCAAGTATCCGGCGGGGCGCAAGAGCTTTACGAAGATGACGAGAGAGCAGTTGATGGCGGCGATTGGGGAATGCGCGGAGATGCTGGGGCATGTCCCGAGCCATGCCGAACTGATGCGATCAGGCAAAGTCAGCGGGCGGCAGATTGTGAAGCACTTTGGCACATACACGCGAGCGCTGCGGGCGTGCAATCTGGAGCGCAGCACGGGCGGAAAGAAGCTGCCGCTGGAGAAATTATTTCTTGACTGGGCCCGGGTGGTGCGGGAGCTGAAGAAAATTCCCAGCAAGGCAGAGTATGAGCATCTGGGCAAGCACAGCGATACGCCGCTGAAGACGCGATTTGGAAGCTGGAGCCAGGTGCCGCGCTACTTGCGGCGCTACATGGAAGAGCGAGGGCTGACAGAGGAATGGAAAGACGTGATGGAGCTGATCCGCGGGTACGAACAGGGTCAGGACGGAATGGAGATGGCGCCGACCCCGGAGTGTGAACAGAAAAAGCCCCGGGTGATGACGGACCGCCCCGTGTATGGTCCCCTGATACGGCCGTACCCAATGATCCATGGGCCTATCAATGAAAACGGAGTGCTTTACCTGTTCGGAACGGTGTCAGAGAGGCTGGGCTTTGTGGTGACGCTGATCCAGGGAGCGTTTCCCGATTGCCTGGCACTGAGGCTGGTGGATGTAGATCGCTGGCAGCCGGTAAGGATTGAGTTTGAATACGAAAGCCGCAACTTTTTGCGGCATCTGCATGACCCGAGCCAGTGCGACATTATTGTGTGCTGGAAACATAACTGGCCGGAGTGTCCGCTGGAGGTGATTGAGCTGAGCAAGATTGTGCAAGAGCAGTAGTTGGTAGTTGGTAATTAGCCAAACCGAAAACCAAAACCTTTGAAACGCGGAGGAGCGGAGGACGCGGAGGAATGCCAAAATTGAAAATGAAAAACCAAAAACCGACGACAAGGGGCCAGCAGCGATTTACCTTGGAAGAGCAGCAGACTGGGCTGGATCAACTCCCCAGTCAAAGGTGACAGAGGGAGCGCAATCGGTGGTTTTCAGGGTGACCTGATCGGTGCCGCTGTCTTTGCCTTTCACAAAGGGCCCCACC
>DATCAX010000112.1:0-7539 GCA_036512375.1 Candidatus Angelobacter sp.
TCGGCCGCCTGAAGCCCGGCGTGACGCAGGCCCGCGCACAAACAGAGATCGACGTTCTCTTCCGCGGCATCATTGAAAACGGCTATCCTGCCACGCTCGATCCCGAAACCCGCAAGCAGGCATTGGACCAGACGCTCAAGCTGCATGATGCTCGCACTGGCGCTTTTGGCGGTCGTGACGATTTCACGCAGCAGCTAAAAGTTTTGCTGGGTGCGTCCATGGTGGTCTTGCTGATTGCGTGCATCAACGTGGCCAATCTGCTGCTGGCCCGCGCCACTGCCCGGACCAAGGAAGTGGGTGTCCGGCTCTCCATCGGCGCGTCAAGACTCCGGCTGGTACGGCAATTTCTTACTGAGAGTCTGGTGCTCTCGCTGCTGGGCGGCGCCGCCGGATTACTGCTGGCGTGGGGCGCTTCACGCGCTCTGGTGTTGCTGCTCACGGAGCGTAGAGCAGATTTCGCTCTTGCTCCTGCTCTCGACTGGCGCGTGCTGAGTTTTACCGTGGGCGTGACGCTGTTGACAGGAATTCTTTTTGGCCTTGCACCGGCTCTGCGCAGCACGCGAGTAAACCTGAATGACAGCCTGCGCGATGGCGGCCGCAGCACTGCTTCAGGAAGCCGCTTGAACCTGGCCAAGGGACTCGTAATCGTCCAGGTCGCGCTCTCACTGCTGCTGGTTGCCGGCGCAGGTCTCTTTCTACGCACGCTATGGAACCTTCAATCGGTGAGCCTGGGATATGCCAAGGAACATCTGCTCCTGGTGACCGCGGACGGAGTGTCCGCCGGCTACAAAGACGCGCGGCTCTCAAGCTTGTGGCGCGATCTTACCGAGCGCCTGCGCGCTCTGCCCGGCGTGCAGGGCGCTACGTATTCCACGAATGGACTGTTCAGCGGATCTGAATCGGCAGATCAAATAGAAGTTGAGGGCTTCACTCCTTCCAAGGACAACGAAAAGTTTGCCCGCTTTGACATGGTGGGTCCGCAATATTTCTCAACGGTCGGCATACCTTTGCTGCTCGGACGCGACATCGGACAGCAGGACAATGCCACTTCACCTCACGTTTGTGTCATCAATGAATCTCTGGCCAAACTCTTCTTTAATGGGCGCAATCCTATTGGCCGCCACATCACGGAAAAATTTGGAGGCAAAACGAACGTGATGGAAGTAGTCGGCGTGGCGAAAAATGCGCGCGATCATCGCCTGCGCGGTGACATTCCGGCCCGTTTCTATATTCCCGGCGACCAGGGAATGGACGGGCCGAATGAGTGGGCAACTTTTGAGATCCGCACCGCGGGTGATCCGGAGCAGATGATCGCTTCAGTGCGCAAGACCATCCTTTCCGTGAATGAGGACTTGCCGGTGGAAGGCGCACGCCCGGTAGTGATGTCTGTGGACCGCACCAATGCGCAGCCACGCATGGTGGCGCGCCTGTGCTCGATTTTCGGAATCATGGCCCTGATGCTGGCCGCCACGGGGCTTTACGGTGTGCTCTCCTATGGCGTGGCGCGAAGGACGAATGAAATTGGCATTCGCATGGCCCTGGGTGCTGGAAAGGGCCGGGTCATAAAGATGATCCTGCGCGAAACCGGCATTATGATCGTGTTTGGCGTTGTAGCGGGAGTAATTTTCATCGCCATTGGCGTGCAACTGATCAAGTCAACGCTCTTCGGGCTGGGGGTGCTTGATCCAGTGGCAGTGCTGAGTGCCGTAGGGATTCTGACTCTGGTTGCGCTGATTGCCGGATACATTCCCGCCGCGCGCGCGGCGCGGGTAAATCCCACACAGGCACTCCGGCACGAATGACAAAATGCGAAAGGGATGCTTGATCGGCAAATCCATTTTTTTGGAAAGGCCACCTTGCCCGCCTTCCGACCATGATTTCATCGTTACTTCAGACAGCAAACCGGCAGTATTCCTCACAGCAGGGTTCGTATCAGATTGTAGGGGTCCCTCACTGCGCTCGGGATGAGAGAAAGCAACCCCGGATGCTAACATCTTGATATGGACATGACGTGGGTGACTGACCGGATCGCGCTAGGCGGAGGTATCTGGAATGACGAAAATATGGAAGAACTGGTGCGGCATGGCGTCACGCATATCATTGACATGCAGATTGAATTTGACGACCGTCCTTTAGCCGAGCCTTACCCGGTCAAGGTGCTCTACAATCCCACCGACGATGACTTCATGCCCAAGCCTCCTGCTCTTTTCCAGGCAGGCGTGGATTTTGCTCTCGAAGCGCTGGACCAGCCTAAAAGCAAGGTTTACATACACTGCGCCGCCGGTGTCCATCGCGCGCCCATGATGACGCTGGCGATCATGCGCGTATTAGGATGGTCTCTGCAAAAAGCCAAAGACCTGATTCAGGAACTGCGCTACGTGGTTGATTTTGCCGAATGCTATGTTGAGAGCGTGGAAAACTTCGTGAAGGTGTATGAAGCCGCCAACACCAATCCCAGGCTGAAGTAGTGCGCCCATCCTGCCAGCATTCTTAGTACAATCTTTTTCGCCATGCCAGTTGAGGCTGTTCAGCACGTGAGAAGGATGCGCAGAGGAGCGCAGGCGCATCTCATGCGCGCCGATGACGGCCACTTCTACGTGGTGAAATTCCAGAACAATCCGCAGCACCTGCGTGTGCTTGCCAACGAACTGCTGGCAACGCGCATGGCAGAAAGCGTGGGCCTGCCGGTGCCGGTGCCAGAGATTGTCATCGTGCAGGAATGGCTGATCGCAAACACGCCGGAGTTGCGCATGGACATGGCTGGGCTTTCATCCCATTGCAAGCCCGGCCTGCAATTCGGAGCGCGGTACGTGTGCGATCCCGCTGAAGGCCAGGTCTTTGATTACCTGCCGGAGAGCATGTTGCCGAAAGTGAAAAACCTCGCGACATTTGCCGGTATGCTGGTGGTCGACAAATGGCTGGGAAACGCCAACGGACGGCAGGCTGTGTTTTGGAAGAAGACAAACGAACGGAAATATACGGCCACGTTCATCGACCAGGGTTATTGCTTCAATGCCGGGGAATGGAATTTTCCTGACTCGGCGTTGCGCGGCGTTTATTCCCGCAACTTTGTTTATCAGGAAGTCCGAGGCTGGGAATCATTCGAGCCGTGGCTGGCCCGGGTGGAGAACTTCGAACCCGCGATGGTTCATGAAATTGCAGGCGCCGCGCCGCCAGAGTGGACAGGCAATGACTGGGGAGAAATGGAAAGACTGTCTGCGGCGATCGTGGAGCGTAGGAGCAAAGTGCGCGATCTGATCACGGCATTTCGCAACTCCACGCGCCAACCTTTCCCTGCCTGGGGCGTGCCTGCGCCGAAACGTGAGGCATCGGCGAATTTAATGTAGTCGAAAGCGGCGAAGCCGGCTGGCGTGCTGAGCCGCTTTGCATCAGGAGCAGATAATGAATGTGATAGAAGGAGAGGCTGGGCGGGTTGGAGCGCAGCGACATAAATGACAGACAGAATGCAATGTCGTTTCTTCGTGCTGCGCTATGCTCCCGACGCCGTGAAGAATGAGTTCATCAACTTTGGACTGGTTCTACTGCCGCCCGCCGGTAGTGCGCAGGTGCGCTTTACCCGAGACTGGTCGCGCGTGCTCTGCCTTGATCCTGAGGCTGACGTGGAAATGCTGCAAGCGCTGGAAAACGACTTGCGTGATCAACTTCGTGAGATGAATGGCGACCGTGATCTCATTCTGCGCCGCATTCAGAATTCTTTCTCTAACGCTATCCAGCCCTCGGAATTTCAGGCTTGCCTGGCCACGTCACCCGTGGCGGAAGCCGACGAACTGGCGCGGCTCTACCTGGAGCGTCCCAGACGACGCCAGCAAACCCGCGAACCGGGTGCGCGAACGGCGATTGTCGGGCGTATGCGTGCAGAATTTGAAGCAGTGGGCGTTTGGCCTGTGATGCTGAAGAACATTGCGCTTTCACAGTACACGCGCAACGGCGATCCGCTGAAGATTGATTGCGGTTACAGTCCCAACGGCACGGTAAAACTATTTCACGCGGTCACACTTAATAACGACGTGAACGCCGCCAAAGTGTTGGCTTTCAGTTTCCCCCAACTTGTTGAGGGGATAAGAAAAGCGGAAGGCAAGCAGGCGCTGCTAACAGCCATCGTGGAGGATGGTCTGCCATCGAACGATGAATCGGCAAACTTCGCCCGTGAAACGCTGGAACAAAACGCGATCCGCGTTACTCCGGTAAGCACGATGGCAGCGATCGCTCGCGATGCGGCGCGAGAGCTGGGCATAGGATAAAAAAAGCCCCGGCTTTGCGGCCGGGGCTGATCTAAGCGAATGTGGCCTAAAAGGCCTTGAAACGCGTTCCTTCAAAGATCCTTGTTCGAACGCCATCAATCACTGCGGGGATTGGCGGATGTGCCTCTCCTTGGATCAGGTAGATTGAGATCGCAGCCTCCGTCGTATTGTCCACGCTGCTTGAGACTCCCACTCCCTGAATTCCAAGCTGGCCCAAAAACTGCGCAACGTGAGCATCCTTCACAGCGATTGCGCGGTCGATCTGCAATTGCCCGACTGACTGAGTTGCGCCGGCATCGGCAAAAACCACGCGCGTGCGAACCCCGTCAATCACCTGCGGAATAGCAGCGTTAAGCGATCTGGATACACTTACCACCAACGCGCCTTCACCCGGACGATCAGCACTGCTTCCGATGGTGACGGAGTCGATAGCTGGGTCCTTTAGCAATGCGAGCGCGTGGCCCTGTGCGCCCGCCACGCGTTTGCGTTCTTCCGCAGCCAGTGGAACCGTCGCGGAAAGAGCACCCACTTGTTTAGAACTGGCACTGCCTGTTGGTGCGCAGCTCACGAGATGATCGCCGCCGCCGACAATGTTCAAGGCACTGCCATTGTTAAAAGCGGTGAGTACTCCCGGCGCAGCGTGTCCCAGGCTATCGATAGTATCCTGAAGCGGATTGGCCACCGTGTCGACGGTGCTGCCACCGTAGAGCAACGCAACCGGGCGGGCATTGATCGAACTTACAACCAACGAACCGGAGTCTCCGGCGGCGCTGAAGCTGCCTCCGTTGATCACTACCTGGCCTCTGAAGGTAGCGTTGAATGAAGTCACGTTGGAACCGCAAGACGTCTCATAAGCAATTACGATGTCCGCGTTGGTGGAACTGATGGTGGAACAGGTTAATCCTGTAGTTCTGCCACTCTTAGCCACAGGCATCCCAATGATGGGATTCGGTATCGGCGCGACACTTGAGGGCGCTGCCGCGGCTATGCTGGTGGATCCAGCGGCGCCCAGATCAAGAATTGCGCCCGATGCATCAACCTGGCCCGGAATGATCGCTGCCAAAGCGGCATCAACGTTGCTTGGTGCGGGGCCTGAGCGACCCTGTGTTGTTCCTGCTGGAACAAGCGCTGCTCCTTCAGTCAAGTTGGCCACGTTAATTGGACCACTAAAACACGCAGCCTGGCCAGGTTGCTGGATGGCTTCGCCGGGTATGCCGCTGCCGGACCTGTCAAGCACATGGTTGTTGCTCAGAATAAAAGTTCCGGTACCGCGGGTCCAAAGACTGCCGAGTGTGCCGACGCAGCAGACCGTGGTACCCAAGTCGGCAATGTTGGCCCCTGAGGTTCCCAGCTTGATGGGCGCGGACTGCGCCGCACCGTTGTCATTGGGAAAGACTACAACCGCGTTTGCCCCAGCGGTCAGGCCTTCGCCCGAAGCGGTAACAGTCAAGTTATTTGGCGATGGAAAAGTTGCCGGAGCATGATACAGGCCGTTCGCATCAATCGTGCCGACCGCCGGGTTCAAGCTCCATGTGATGGCTCCGGGAAAGCCTGTCCCGGTAAACTGCTGCGTGCCACCAATCTTCACACCCGCTGATGATGGACTTACCGTCGCTGGATTGACCACAACAGGAGGCGTGCTTGAACCACCACCACATCCTACAACCCCTATCAGCAGGATAGACCCAAACAAAATGCCTGAAACTTTTGCCATAGCGATAAAGCCCTCTATTCACAAACTGTTGCGCTGAAAAGCAAAGCGTCTCTTGAATTTTACGCCTGATGAAGCCCCGTTAACCAGAGTAGTGGCACGTCCGTAACATTAGATGCAGGGCCACCGCAGCGTGGATTTGCCTGTGCAAACCTTTGAATTCACGAGGGGTTTTGTAAGGAAGGAAGGAAACACCTGCCGCAGAAAAGTTTGTAAATTCCGGGTAAAAACAAAAGCGGCAGGCGTGTTGCAGTCCTGCCGCCAAGATCTTGAAAGCTATCCGCGCTGGTTAGCCAATGTCCTCGTTGAACTTCTCCAGGTAGTCACGCACGGCCACCATGAACTGGTCAGCGTCCGCGCCATCGATAATACGGTGATCGTAACCCACTGAGAGCCGGATGATGTGCCGCACGGCAATGGAATCATTGCCGTCTTCATCGGTCACAACCACCGGTTCCTTGAAGATGCCGCCCATTCCCAGGATTGCCACTTGCGGCTGCAGGATGATGGGCAGACCGAACTGCGGCCCGTAGATACCGGGATTGGTAATGGTGATGGTGCCGCCCTGTACGTCGTCCGGTTTGAGCTTCTTGCTGCGCGCGCGCTCGCCGAGATCAACGATGGCCCGTTGCAACCCGACAAAGCTCAGGTTTTCCGCGCCCTTGACTACGGGCACGATCAATCCCCAATCCAGAGCCACAGCGATGCCGATATTCACGTTCTTGTGATATTGGATTCCATCACCCACGACCGACGAATTGATGATCGGCTTCACGTGTATTCCGTGCAGCAGCGCCTTGGCGATGAAAGGCAGGTATGTAAGCTTAACGCCGTTGCGTGCTTCCCATCCCTTGCGGTTCTTCTCGCGGAACTTCGCGATACGTGTCATATCGACCTTGAAAACCGAGTGGACGTGCGCGCTGGTATGCTTGGATTCCACCATGCGCTCGGCGATCTTCTTGCGCATGGGCGTCATGGGAACGACTTCGCCAGGCACAATCTGAATCTGCGGCGCAGCAGGACGCGGCTGGGTCTGAGTTTGTTGGACCTGCGTCTGAGTCTGTTGCGCTTGCTGTTGAGGTGGCGGTGCTGGGGGCGACTGCTGGGGCGGCGCGCTCACAACCTGCGGTCTACCTCCACCCTGGCCGTGTTGCTGGATAAAGCTTTCAATATCGCCCTTGCTGATTCGCCCGCCCAGACCGGTACCGGCGACCTGGCCGAGATCAACATTATTCTCACGCGCCATGCGGCGCACGAGTGGTGAAGAGCGGAGGCGCTCGCCATCCTGCCCGCGATCGCTGGACGGAAGGCTGGCAACCGGCTGCGGACGGGAGGGCTGTTGCTGCGCAGGCTGAGACTGAGGCGATTGAACTGGCGTTGGCTTTGCCGGAGCGGCTTGTGCCTGCGCTCCTGTTCCGCCGATCACGGCAACTACGGTATTGACTTGTACGGTGGCGCCTTCCTTGACTTTGATTTCGCGCAGCACGCCAGCGGCAGGCGCGGGAATTTCCGCGTCAACTTTATCGGTGGAGATTTCAAACAGCGGCTCGTCGCGCTGCACTTTGT
>DATCAX010000113.1:0-4682 GCA_036512375.1 Candidatus Angelobacter sp.
GGCCTTTGCTACCGCTCTTTGGGGCATCTACTTTATCCAGCGTTGGCAGTTCAATCGCGAGGAGAAGTAAAGCTCTTTACGGGTTGGTTGTGATCTCGCCGATATTTGCCACCGTGTCACCCTTCTTCATCGAGGGCACGCCGCAAATGTACATCACCACGCCGGCAGCCGGAGCGTGGGCTTCGTAAATCGTTTTGCCGAAGTAGTCTGTCACGTAGCCGATCTTCATTCCCGCTTCAACATAAGACCCGCGCTGCACCAGCGGATAAAAAATTCCGGGCTGATCGCTGGCAACGGTGTTTATTTTTCCGAACCACACAGGATGCTCCAGTACAGCGGGCGTTCCCGGCAGCATTTTTAAATAGCGCATCAGGCTCAGCGTGCCATTTGCCAGCAGCGCCACGTCATCGGTCTGGACAGTTCCTGAGTATCCGGCTTCCACGGCAATGGCCGGCTTGCCGCGCGTGTTGGCGGTATTATCGAGATAACGCGACGCGGCGGGATCTTTGGGACGGTCGCTCCACACGATGATGTGATCCAGGCCGAAGGCGAGCACCATGTCTCGCGTGATGGCGTCATGCTTCGGGTCGCCGGATTTAGGCCAGTAAGAGTATGGACGCAGATTTTCATCGATGTCGCCGCCGTGGAAATCCACCAGATAATCGCAGCGCTCAACCACCTGCTTCGTAATCACGTAAGACACGCGTTCCGTCTGGGTGCCGTCCTGCCTGCCGGGATAAAAGCGGTTCATGCTCTTGCCATCCACCGGGTTCACATGCGGGACCTTTTGCTCGAAAGAAGCAAGATTGACCAGGGGTAGGATGATGACGGTACCGGAAATCTGCGCGGGATCGAGCGCCTGAATTACTTTTTCCAGCGCGATGATGGACGCGTACTCCGTGCCGTGCGCGCCGGACACTAACGCCAAGACCGGCCCAGGCTTTGTGCCGCGCACAACAACGACTGGAATCGAGGTTGCAGCGTCAACGCCGGCGGCAACTTCAAGAGTGCCGGTACCTTTTTGTCCAGGGCCGGCAGTAGCGGTGCCCACGGTAAAGCTGTTTTGCGCCAACATGCTGGCGGAGCAGAAAGCGATTAGAAACAACAAGCAAGCGATGCGGGTGAGTTTCATGGCGGGAGCAGTATAAGCCACCCGGCCTGAAGTTGCTGCGGGAGCCGTGCCGTCAACCGGAAATATCTAGCCGATTCGCTGGACTCTTTCCAGCCGCACTGGCACCCCTGGTCTTGGCTGCAAGGTGACAGATGGATCTGGCCGCACTGTTGCTGGATCAATTGCAAGTGTGATGCGAAAGCGTTGCAGAATCAAGGTAAGCGCGACCAGAATCTCAGTCATCGCAAAATTCAAGCCAATGCAGGTGCGCGGACCAGCGCCGAAGGGCAGATATGCGTAGCGCGGGCGGGCCGCGGAATTTTCCGGGGCGAAGCGTTCCGGGCGAAAAGCATCCGGCTCCTGCCACCACTTGGGATGGCGTTGCGTGATGTAAGGAAAGATCAGAATTTCTGATCCAGCGGTTATGCGGTAACCGCCAATCTCATCGTCATTCACGGTGGTGCGCGCCAGAGTCCAGACAGGTGGATACAGGCGCATGCTTTCTTCCACCACCATGCGCGAGTAGCGGAGCTTCATCAGGTCTTCATAGGCCGGGATGCGGCCGTTCAGGAATGCTGCTTCGGCGGTCATGCGCTCCACCACATCACGCCGCGTGCCGATCAGATAGCATGTCCAGGCCAGCGCCAGCGTGGTTGTTTCGTGGCCGGCCGTGAGGAGCGTGATTACTTCATCGCGAAGCTGCTGGTCAGTCATGGCGGCGCCGTTCTCGTCGCGCGCTTCCATCAGCATGGTCAGCAGGTCAGCGATACGCTGGGGCTCGCGGCGGCGATCGGCAATAATGCGGTCAATGATTCCATGTATGTTGGCCAGTGCAGCACGATATTCGCGGTTGCGAGGCGTGGGAATGCTGAGCGGTGGCGGAAAAATCGACCAGGCTCGATCTACCGAATAGTCACGACCGATATCGAGAGTCCTGCGAATCGATTCAGCATCGGCTTCAAGGTTAGTGGTGAAGAGCACCTGTGACGCGATGTTCAGCGTGAGGCGCATGAAGTCCGGCACAACGTCAAAGACCTGGTTTTGTCCCGCGTTAATCTCCCATCGCCGCAACATGGTGAGCGCACTCTCCGCCATGGTGCCAACGAACGATGCAACCTGCTGCCCCTGAAATGATGGCTGCGTCATCTTGCGCTGCCGCTGCCAGAGCGCGCCTTCGCTCGTAAGCAGGCCTTCTCCCAGCGAGAGTTTAAGGATTCTGTAGCCGCGGCCCTTGCGATAGTTGGCGAAATTACCCTGAAGCACATGCTGAATGTGGTCCGGATGGCTCAGCTGGTGCGTCACCCAGACGCCGCGATAACGAACCACATCGCCATAGGTCAGCGCAGACTTGAAGAAGCCGCCAAGTGGGTCTTTACGAAATTTGGGAAGGTCCAGAAAGAACTGAAGAGTGGGAGGACCGGGCGCATTGCTCAACTGGCTGGAACGGTTCAATACCTTGATTCTACCCGAGGGCTGAGCTGCGCAAGAATAAGAAGATGCAAATATGGCCGAATGCCGCTTGGTGGACGAATACTCGGGCAAAAAGTCAGCAAGAAATCGCCAGTAAATATGCGGCGTGCAGCCAGTGTTCATTCGCGAACAGTGCGATGCTGAAAGCGAACACCTGCCGGTGCGGCGCTGCACCTCCAGTCAGCCCCATGATTCCTTAGATTCAATCGTTTACGCCAGCGAGCGGGTTTGGCAAGGTATGTGCGATGACTGCTGGCAGGAACCAGCAGTCTTACCGCTGGCATTCCCATTTCGAAACTTGGTCAGGAGTTTTTATGTTTGACGGCAAAAATAATCGCATTCTTGATAGCTTTTCATTCCGGCTGGCATTAACGGCTGCTGTTTTCGCGGCGTGGTCCGGCGCGGGATATGTATTGCTTTATCTGGCTTAACGCCTGTGTGGCTGATCAACGTAGCCTGGGGGAAATCCCACATGGATCAGCCGAACGGTTTTAAGAAGTTGAGGGCGTCGGTGCAACGTTAAGTTAAGGCAGGATGTCGCGCAGTGTCCGGTCTAATAACTTTCACGCGACGATTGCACGGGCGCCCACAACACAAAACAACAACACACCGTTCCTGCCGAATTTTGCAGCGAGCATTCGCCCGAATGCATTTCGTCCCGCACTTGCTTAATGTACCGTGCCAAGTGTTACATTCTCCTTTCGCCAGCAACCAGTCTCTTGAGACTATTCTTGAATCGCACAACAGGGCGAAGGAAGGGAACTCTCGTGAAAAAGGCTTTCACCGTCATCTTATTGCTGGTGGCCGGTATTTTTGTGGCGACACGTGGTTCAGCCGACGAGCCAATCATCACCCAGGACGAACTCATACGCAGAACGCAAGAGCTGTTCGATTCCGTGGCGCCCGGGAAGGCTGAGCCGTTCAGGAAATATTTTGCCGAAGACGCGATGTTCTTTGATGAAAAAGGCCGCAGCATGGACAAAGCTGCGCTGGTGAAGGATATCCAGCCAATGCCGCAGGGCTATTCCGGAACGATAAAGCTGGTACGTCCCCAGAGCCATATTGAAGGCAACGTGGCGGTCCTGAGTTATGACCTGGATGAGACGGAGACAATCTTCGGACAGAACCTGGCCGCGCGCTACCATGAAACCGATACGTGGATGCGGCGGGGCAGCAGGTGGCAGATCGTTGCCGGTCAGGTGCTGCGGTATTACGAAGATCCCGCGCCGGGCAAGGCCGACACCAGCAAATTCCCGACTTACGTAGGGACGTATCAGCTGGGTCCGGAACGGAAGATGACTGTGATCGCAGAGGATGGTCATCTTTATTTGCAGCGTGCGGGCCGTACCCGGGTAGAACTTGTACCGGAAGCTTCCGATATCTTCTTCCAAAAAGGAGTCGAGGGGCGGACGCTGTTTGGCAATGACAATGGCAAGGTCACGTCGCTCATCGACCGCAGGAATAATGAAGATGTAGTGTGGACGAAGGTGAAGTGATTTTCGCCTAACGGTGACCTGGCTCCTGCTCATTTCACATTCAGCTTTTCACTGTGTCTGGGCGCACACACCGTGTTTTGCGCACCACGCGCGCGATAGGCTTTGCCTTCGGCTAACCCGTGCAGAATCAGGCGTTTCATGAATGGCCGCCTCCGTGCCATATGGAAGAGTGCTGCCCCAGGGCGGCGGAGGTGAAACAAACATGGCAGACCTGAAATCTTTCAATGCAAGTCCAATCGTAAATAGTTCAACCCGGCGGGCACGGATGATCGGCGGCGCAGCAACCGCAGCGGCAACAGCGGTGCTGGCTCTGATGGTAGTGCTCGACTTTAACGGCTGTTCCAAAGCCAAAGACAAGAATGCGCAAGTAAACCCTTCCAGCCAGAACGCAGCTGGGCAGAACACTGGCGGCCCGACGGTGGCCACGAACCAGCCGACTGGCCAAGTGGAAAAGAAAGTGGAAGCAGTGGTCGAGAAGAAAAAGACGATCAAGCGCACTTCCACCGCAACTTACAAGAACAGCACTTACGGGATTTCATTTCGCTATCCCAAAACCTACACCATGCTGACGCCGGAAAAAGACAGCAAGGACTCAGCCTGGCCTG
>DATCAX010000114.1:0-6226 GCA_036512375.1 Candidatus Angelobacter sp.
GCTGATGGGGGAAATCTCACCACGGAGGCACGGAGAAAGGCAGAAGAGAGATAGCCAAAATCGCCGGGATTGCCACCGCCTTTTTCCGATCAGTGTAATCCGTGTTTATCAGTGGTAAGGTTTCGCTCTTCTCCGTGCCTCCGTATGGTGGTGAGATTTTCTTCCTCCGCCACACGGCGTAGAATATTCACGACTCCCATGCCCGCCATATCCCAACCCGAAATTGTTCCAGCTCAATCCGGCACACAGTTTTCCGTTCATAATCCCGCCACGCAGGAAATCATCGGCACGCTTCCGAATCTGACAGCCGCTCAGATTGCCGACTCTGTTTCCAAAGCCGCGTCCGCCCAAACTCGCTGGGCCGCTACCACAGTACGCGATCGCCTGCGAATCCTGGCGCGCTTTGCCGAGGTGCTCTGCGACCAGAAAGAAACTGTCGCAGCTGTGATCAGCCGAGAAGCGGGCAAGCCAGAAGCGGAAGCACTTTCCACTGAAATCCTGGTCGTACTCGACACGGTCAAATATCTCGCCAACCATGTGCCGGCATTCCTGCGGCCTGAGACGGTAGCGCACGCCAATCCCATCATGAAGCTCAAGCGCGGCCAGCTCTTGCGCGAGCCGTATGGAGTCGTCGGCATTATCAGCCCGTGGAACTATCCCTTCAGTTTGCCGTCGGTGCAGACGCTCACCGCTTTGGCTACAGGCAACGCAGTCGTCCTGAAGCCATCTGAATTCACGCCTTTCTCTTCGCTCGAATTGCAACGCTTATTGCGCGCCGCAGGTCTCGACCCAGACTTGCTCCAGGTCATCACCGGCGATGGCTCAGCTGGAGCGGCGCTGCTCTCAGCCAAAATCCAGAAAGTTATTTTTACTGGAAGCGTGGCTACCGGCAAACGCGTGGCCCAGGCCGCCGCAGCGCGGTTGCTGCCGGTGGTCCTTGAACTGGGAGGGAAAGACCCGATGATCGTGCTGGAAGATGCCGACGTCGACGTGTCATCGAGCGCCGCGGTCTGGGGCGCCTTCATGAATGCCGGACAGACGTGCCTCTCCGTCGAACGCTGCTACGTGCATGAAAAAATCTATCAGACGTTTCTGGAAGCGTGTGTCGCCAAGACCGCCAAACTCCGCGTGGGACCCGGCTCAGATCCAAACATCGATGCTGGCCCGATGATCCATGAACGCCAGTTGCGCATCGTTCAATCGCATGTGGACGACGCCATGGCTCGCGGTGCTCGGCTGCTGGCTGGAGGTAAACCGCTGCCACAACTTGGCCCCAATTTTTTCGCGCCCACCATTCTGGCCGACGTGGGTCATTCCATGACCATCATGCGTGAAGAAACCTTCGGTCCCGTTCTGCCCGTGTGCAGCTTCAAGACAGAGAACGAAGCAGTTGCGCTGGCCAACGATTCAGAGTATGGCCTGGCCGCCAGCATCTTTACCAGCAACCGCAAACGCGGTGAAATGCTGGCGCGTCGTATCGATGCCGGCACGGTGATGGTGAATGATGTAATTGCCTGCTTCGGCATCAGTGAGGCTCCCCACGGCGGAGTAAAGGCCAGCGGAATCGGCCGCACGCACGGACGGTTTGGACTGGAAGAGATGGTCTGGCCGAAGTACGTTGATTCAGACCGTATGCCTCGTATGAAAAAACTCTGGTGGTATGGCTACGGCCCGACCTTCTCACAACAAATGACCGGCTTTATAGAGCTGCTGTTCGCCAGAAAATTAATAAATCGCCTGCGCGGAGTGATGAAAAGCACAAAATCCTATCTCCGTCGGCGCTTACTTTAAGCGTAAAATCAGTGATGAGTCAGTAGGGCCTTACAAAGTAATGTTGAAACACTCTCATTTGATTTACGACTGGAACTCGCTCCCCGACGCCGAATTCGTACCTAAGCAGCGGATCATGCTGGACGACGAATCCCTGCGCGATGGCTTGCAATCTCCCTCAGTGACAGATCCGCCAATCGAAGAAAAAATCAAAATCCTGCACCTGATGGAGGACCTGGGTATCGACTTTGTTGATATCGGTCTTCCTGGCGCGGGTCCGCGCGCCATAGCGGATGTGGAATTGCTGGCGCGAGAGATCGCCACCTGCCGGCTAAAGATTAAGCCCAACTGCGCCGCGCGTACCCATGAGAATGACATTCGTCCTGTGGCGGAGATTTCGCAGCGGGCCGGCATAGCGATCGAAGTCGCTTGCTTCCTCGGCTCCAGCCCCATCCGTCGTTACACGGAAAACTGGACTGACGATTTTCTCCAGCGCACCACCGAAAGCGCTGTGACGTATGCCAGGTCTCTGGGCCTGGAAGTGATGTACGTGACCGAAGATACTTCCCGCTGCGATCCTGAGACAGTGAAGCGGCTTTACTCAACTGCGATTAACAGCGGCGCCACAGCCATCGTGATTTGTGACACCGTTGGCCACGCGACGCCTAGTGGCGTGCAGGCGCTGGTTCATTTCGTTCTGGACGAAGTGGTCAAGCCTTCCGGGCAGAAGATTCGAGTCGACTGGCATGGCCATTCCGACCGCGGGCTGGCTGTCGCCAATTCTCTTGCTGCCCTGGCTGCCGGAGCGGACTGTGTTCACGCCACCGCGCTCGGTATTGGCGAGCGAGTGGGCAATACGCAGATCGACCAGATGCTGGTGAACCTGAAACTGATGGGCGTTTCGCCGTGGGCGGAACAGGACCTGACAAAGCTGAAAGAATATTGCATTACCGTGTCGCAATCCACCGGTGTGCCGATCCCGCGCAACTATCCGGTCATGGGAGAAGATGCCTTTCGTACAGCGACGGGAGTACATGCCGCAGCTGTCATAAAGGCATTCCGCAAAGGCGATATTGAGCTGGCTAATTCCGTCTACTCCGGTGTACCCTCTCACTACTTCGGCCTGGAACAGATCATTGAGATTGGTCCAATGTCGGGCAAGTCGAATGTGATCTTCTGGCTGGAGCGTAAGGGTATGGCCGCTTCTGACGAGCTGGTCGACCGCATTTTTCAGCGGGCCAAAGCTTCAGACCGCTGCCTTACGGACGAGGAAATTCTGGAGTGCTGCCAAAGAGTTTCTGCCGACACTTAACCGAGTTAAAGTCGAGGCTTGCGAGGGCAGCCGCAACTATTTTCCTGGGTACGGGTTTCCTGTAATAACACCTGAACTTCCCTTTAAAGGAGAAAGAATGAAACAGCTATTTGCAATCGCGTGCACTCTGGTACTTGGCAGCGCCCTGAGCTTTGCTCAGGCGGGCACAGCGCAGAATCCACCGGCAGGCGACACCACCGGTAAGACCAGCACCAGCACCACCACCAAAAAACATCACCATGGCAAAAAGGGCGCAAAAAAGAGCAAGAAGAGCGCCGACACGACTGCCGCACCTGCAGCCGCACCAACACCCAAATAAGTTGCTATCAATCGTTATTAAGCGGCCTCAAGAAGGCCGCTTTTTTTGGTGCCTCAAACAGAGCTTCCATTTTTTCAGCTTCTCTGCTTAAAATGTTGCATAACAATTCTTTACAGGATTGAACGATTCCAAAAACCGAACCCTCTGAAGGAGACTGAATGAAGAAGCTACTTACGATCGCGTTCGCCCTGCTGCTGGGAGCTACTCTCTCGTTTGCACAAGCCGGCACGGGTACCGCCAGCAAGACTGACTCGACGAGCACCACCACAACTACGACCAAGACAAAAACCAAAGGTGGTCACACTCACAAGAAGACCACTAAGAAGAGCAAGAAGACCACTGACACTACCACCCCGGCCCCGAAATAGCTTTCTGGGCAATGGTCTGAAAGCGGCCGATTGAGGCCGCTTTCTTTTTGCGCACCCGAGCCCGGACACGCCAGATCGCATCTCAATCAGCCTGGAGAATGAACATGGCAAAACTTTTGAAAGTTCTGTGCGCCGCGATACTTGGCGGCACGTTGGCCTTGGCACAAGCCAACAACACCGGGAGCAATCAGACCACCACCCCAGGAAATGGACAGCCGGGCACGGGCAACGTCCCTGGCACCGGCGCAGGACAGGGCACCGGAAGTGACATCAAGACCACACCCACGACAACCAGCAAGACCAAAAAAAACAAGAGTCACAAGGCAGGAAAGAAGGGCAAGAAAAACGCACATCCTTCGAATGCTGGCACTGACGGCGGCACGCCAAAGTAGCCGGGGCGTCGAAGAGAGTGTTCGGCGGCAGATGTGCCGACATGTTTTGCCAATTTCAATCCTGAGGCGGCGGGTTATATAGTATTCCTTCAAGAGATGTCCACCCGCCCGCCTATTCCTGACAGCTCGCGACTTTCTTCACAACGCGAGATTGCCCGCATCGCAGAGATGCGAAGCGTGCATGCTGCTTTCGCATACCTCCACAACCAGGAAATGGAGTTCCGCCGCTGGCAGCGCGAGCTTACGGAAATTCCGGCGCCTCCGTTTGGCGAGGCCGCGCGCAGTGAATGGCTGCGCCAGAGGTTTACCGCGCTGGGTCTGGATAGCGTTCAGGTGGACGATCTAGGGAACGTCCTGGGGTTGCTGCACAGCGGGATCGACGCGCCGGTTACTGGCATCAGCGCCCACCTGGATACAGTCTTCCCTCAGGGCACTGCGTTGCAGACACGCGAAGAAGCCAACAGGCTTTATGGCCCCGGTATCAGTGACAATGCGGCGGGTGTGACCGCCCTTTTGGCAGTTGCCACCGCGCTAAAGCGCGCACAGCTTAAACCTGCCACAAATATTCTTTTCATCGGCAACGTGGGCGAAGAGGGTGAAGGCAATCTGCGTGGCATGCGACACCTGTTTTCCGCATCGCCATGGCGCGAAGCGATCCGTTCCCTGCTGGTAATTGATGGCGCGGGCACTGACACGTATGTAAATCAGGCGCTCGGAAGCCGGCGCTTTGAGATCACCTTTCGCGGCCCCGGAGGACACTCATGGAGCGATTTCGGCGTGCCCAATCCAATTGTTCTTCTTTCGCGGGCCCTGGCTCGATTCAGTGAGGTCCAGGCGCCGGAGTCACCGCGCACCACGTTCAATGTGGGAGTGGTTTCGGGCGGGACATCGGTCAATTCCATTCCCGAATCGGCGACGGCGCGCGTAGACCTGCGTTCAGCTTCCATGGAAGAGATGCAAAAGCTCGAAGATCGCCTGCGGGAATGTGTGGCTGAAGCCTGGAGAGAAGCTCCGCTTTCCCACCGCTCGGGCGAACTCAAGGTCACCCTGGCCATTGAAAGCATCGGTGATCGCCCGGCGGCTGAGCTGCCGGCAAATGCGCGCATTCTGCAAATCGTCCGCGCCGTCGACAAGCATTTGCGTATTGAATCATTTCCCCGGCTTGCCTCGACTGACGCCAATGTGCCTCTCTCGCTCGGAATTGAGGCGACCACGATAGGCGCAGGTGGCGACGGTGGCGGCGCACACACCTTGCGGGAATGGTTTGATTGCACCAATCGCGACCTGGGGCTCAAGCGAATTTTACTGGTCTTATTGGCTCTTACCGGAGTGCAGGAATGAAAATTATTTTGGCGGTTCTGATGGTGCTCACAATGGGAAGTTTGTCTTCTTCGCAACAATCGCAATCGTCCGCTGATGCAATTTTTGTGAACGGCAACGTTTATCCAGGCGCGCCGGCTGTCGCAATAACCACCACAGCAGGGATTGATGGCGCCAGGCCATCTCCGCCGCCGGATCTGGCTCTGGGCCCGTTGCAGGCGATTGCCGTTGCCAACGGCAAGATTGTCAGCGTCGGAACCAATGAAGACATCCGAAAGCTCAAAGGCCCGAAGACTCAAGTCATCGACCTCGGCGGACATTTTGTCATGCCCGGCTTCAATGACGCGCACGTGCATCTGGGCTCCGGTGGATTTGAAAAGCTGAACGTTGACCTGGTAGGCAGCAAGTCCTTAGACGACATGAAGCAGCGCATTGCAGCGCGCGTCAAGAGTGCCGGCGCGGGCGAGTGGATTGTAGGACGTGGTTGGGACCACACGTTATGGGCGGAACAGAAAACACCGACCCGCGCGGATATCGACGGAGTTACCGGCGGCCACCCGGCAATTTTCAATCGGGTAGACGGGCATATAGCCATCGCCAATAGCGCGGCGCTCAAGGCCGGGGGTGTGACAGCACAGAGTCCCGATCCGCACGGCGGCAAGATCGATCGCGACGACAAAGGCGAGCCGACAGGCATTCTGCGCGAGACGGCAATGGGAGCTGTTTCCGAGAAAATCCCGCAGCC
>DATCAX010000115.1:0-4734 GCA_036512375.1 Candidatus Angelobacter sp.
CGACAAGGGCGCCGGTGAAATAATCCTTGGCGCATCTCTTCAAGAAAAGCTTTTTCCTTCCCCCACCTATGCGCTTGGCCGCAATATTACGATCAATGGCCAGAGCTATCGGATTGTAGGTGTTGCGCCTAAAGCATTGACCGGACTTTGGTATCCGACGGACGCATGGGTCCCCCCGGACAGGGTCTTCGCTCTCGCCTTCGGCATGCCGAAAGACCAGCCCGCACAACCAACGGCTGGCTCGCCGGCAACATCTGCAAAGTTGTGGAAGACATCGCCTATTTTTTATGTGTTGGCCTTCTCTCGGCAATTGTCTGGGAAGGGCATGCGCCAGGCCTTGGCGTCAGTGCTTCGATCACCGGACAATTCTTTCTATCATCTTCATGTTACGGATGGCTTGAGCAACGATCCCGTGCGCGACCAGAAGATTCGCTCATGGTCGCGACTGGCTTTTCTGCTCTCTCTGGCGCTCATATTTGTCGCAGGCTTTAATTATTGTGGCTTACTCATTGCGCAGGCCCCGCGCCGCATAGCGGAATTGCGGCTAAAGAGAGTTCTTGGGGCCTCCGTAAGACGGATCATTGCAGAGAATTGTTACGGTCCCGGATTTACCGTGGTAGTGGGCTTTATTTGTGCATGTGGGATTGCAATTGCGGGGGCCTGGATCGTTCAAACGCAATCCAGCGGCTATCTGGAACTCAGGATCACTTGGAGTACGCTAGGGGAAGTGCTTGGTCTTGAACTCGTTCTGGCTTTGGCGCTTGCAGCAATCGTCGCCTTGATTCCCGCGTTCCGCCTGATGGATGACAGCGGTGTGCCACGTTTGGGATATACCAGCACTTCGGGCAGACGCGCCGTGTTCTTGCTGCAGGGAATCGTTGCCGTGCAGATAGCCTTTTGCATCATGGTTGGGTTTGGCACAATCACGATTGTTGATGCCGTGCGGTCCATGTCGCGTGCTGCGCTCGGTTTTAACAGCAATCAGCTTATGATTGTCCCGGTTGGGCTGGCCTCCGGCAATGCCAATCTGGATTTCAGGACGTCCTCAACCCACGATTTTCCCATGGAAATCTTCACTCGCCAGGTATTGGAGCGCGCGACAGAGGCCCTTCCTTCCCTGCGGTCCATAGCGGCGGCATCCTGTGCCCCTTTCAGCCAGCCAATGAAAACCATAACAATTCGGCGCGCCGATAGTGGCTCTTTACCGTCCTCCACCGTCCGTTTTTGCGGGGTTACGCAGGCTTTTTTTGAAACCATGGAGAACCCTGTTGTTCAAGGTAGGGGATTTTCAAGCAGTGAGCTTATCGGCGGTATTTCAGAAATTGTAATCAATCGTAAGCTCGCACAAGAATTATGGGCGGATAAGAGTCCGCTCCATCAGATAGTGCAGCTTGAGCAACCTGAACTGGGGCTGCAATTTGTTGCTGAAGTAGTTGGCGTCACACAGGATATGCGCCTCTCCGGAAAATCAGCGACGCCTGAGCCAGCCTTATTTCTTCCTTTAAAAAGCGAAGTTTTTGGACTTTCATTCCCTCTTTATTTTTTGGTCAAGGGTCCGGTATCGCCGCACACTTTGGAAATGCTTGCCAATCAACAGGCAAGCCTGTTCATGCCATCGTTGGCCTCAAATGCCCCTTATCTGGTCAGTGAAAAATTGCGTTCCTCTTCGTTTGAGCAAACCATGCGGATCTATCTTGCCGGTAGTGGCGCTGCTCTGGTAGCTCTTATCGCATTCACTGGCTTGTATGGTGTGCTTATATATTTCACCAACACAAGAAGAAAAGAGATAGCACTCAGGATGTGCTTTGGCGCATCCAGGTGGGACGTGCGCAAGAGCGTTATTCAACCGGCAATACAGTGTGCCCTGATTGCCATTGCTATTTCATTGCTGGGATGGAAAGGCTTGGCTATGCTGGCCGCAAGCGAATGGATAGGGCAAGCAGCCTGGTCCTGGGGAATGGTGTTAATAATTCCAATGGCATGCGTCCTGGCATCTATTTTGATCTCTCTTGTTCCGGCAAATGCCGCAGCCAAGGTGGCTCCTGGAGAAATTCTTAAGGAGCAATAAAAGGCCGCCCATTTCTTTTGCGAAAAAAGCGGGACAAGACCCTCGTCGTGCATCTGTCCTTTCTGATCGATCTATCCGTGGTATGGTTTTGATTTCCTGGTCTGCATTTCTTCGCGCCAATCCGCGGTATTGGCCTTCTCCGCGTCTCAGGGCTCATCCACGTGCACAACCCAGAGCCCCAACAGGCGCGAGTGAAAATAGCCCGGCAGGAACTGCCGGGTAAGCTGGCTCATCGAGATAAGTCCCGCCGGGGACGGCTGAACTCCACTTTCAAAACGTAAACCCGCAACCTGTGGCTGGCGAATTGATACTGAGGCAATGAAACGGCTAGATTCACGAAACGCGCTGCGATGAAGAACTGAAGAACTCCAACGCGAATGATCTCAGATGGGTATCTGTTTGACTCACCAAACCCCAACCCATTGTGTTGGACGCTTGCTCGAGCGCCGCATCGGTCACTACCTATTGGGGCTTGGTGAGTGGAGCAGATACCCATCTGATTTCATTCCGAGTTTTTGCCCACGGAGACCTGCATATCGCAGGAAGCGCACATCTTTGAAAACTCAGGCAGCCACGGGTGTGTGATATAGGCCTCGACAGTGTGGTTGCCAGCGAAACGAGCGCAGATTGGCGACGGGTGGTGACACGGGCATATGCGGCGTTTGCCCTTCCCGTGAGTGATGGGTGCGATGGTGGTTAAAGTAGGTCCTGAAATCGAGCAGTTTATTCTCCAGATCTGCACTCGTCCAGAACAACAGGTGATCCAAATATTCGCGTCGAATGGTGCCAATGAGCCTTTCCACGAAGGGATGAGACAGGGGAACGTAGGGGACGGTCTTGATTTCTGTCACCTCCAGGATCCGCAGATTGGCTTGCCATTGGTGGAACTTATAGAGAGGATCATGGTCGGAGCTGAGGTACTTTGGCAACCAGCGTTGACCTCGAATGGCGCGGTTGAACATGCGACAGAGTGCGACCCCATCGACCGTGCCGGCATGGACGCCGAAACCAATGATCCGGCGCGTGTATTGATCCATAACCACCAGGACCCAGTGGGTCCGCAAGGTTACCGACTCACAGCGGAACAGATCCATACTCCAGAGGCTTTCTTTCATGTGGCCGAGGAAAGTCAGCCAGGAAGGCCCGCCCGGGCTCTGTCCCGGCCAGTGGTGATGGGCGAGAATCCTTCGAACCACGTCTTTGTCGATTGCAAGGTTGAAGGCCAAGGTGATCTGTTCAGCGATTCGCGGACAACCCCAGCGGGGATTGCGTTGCTTCATTTCGACGACCGCATGGACGAGTTCTGCACTCGGTCCCTTCGGGCCGGGCTTGCGATTGTGATTGGGTGAGAACAGCATGCGGTATTTTTGCTTGCACATGGCTTGGTGAAGTCCTAGCAGGGTTGAGGGCTTCAGCACAATGGCAGACCGGAGCAGGCGAGTGGGACGCAGCCAGAGCGCCAGCCATCCGGCAAGGATCCGATCCGACGCGGACAGATTCGGCGCTCGTTGCCGGGAGCGATTCAGGATCAGGAGTTGATGCTTGAGCAGAAGCGACTCAGCAACGATGGAACGGGCATCGCGCATCACAGAATCCTAGCAGGACGGTAAATTCCAACGAATTATGGGCGAAATAACAATTCGCCAGCCACAGCTTTCGTTTTCGCCTGAGTTAGAGATAAGAGATGCAAGTCCTTGAATATGAGCTGGATTTTGCCGGACGGCAAGTTGCCCCCGCTGGTCTTACCTGACGAACGGCGGATGGCTGCGACAATTTTGCCATCGTCTGAAACGGCACCGAATTGGTGAAAGGCGCCAGATCCAATGGGAACCTTCTTTCTGGTGAAATTGACGCCAAACTTCTTTCTTAGCCATTCGCGAATGAAGGGCTCAACTTCTTCAGTGAGCGCTTTTGTGTTGGCCACGAAGTTCCTCCGATCTGCTAGCTTGGTAGGATTGCCACCCCTGCCGCCATCGAATCCTGTGGCATTCTTGCGCCACCTGAACCCGCCCCCGCCGTGATTCAAGTCCGCTCTCGCCAAAGACATCCGGCAACCGAGGGCGAGCGCACGTAGCCCGATTACGAGCGCTGTGTTGCGGGCGCGCCTCGCTCGAAGGATGGCTCTGGCCTGGGATCGCAGCATGGCAGATTCTTTTCTGGTGTATGCAGGCAGCACAGCGCGGCTGGAGCATCGAGGAGACCGCGAACAAGCTCATAGAAGTGAGAGCCAAGGGCCAGGAGCGCGTAAGCGCATCGGCGTCCCCTATCGTTTCTGCCAGCTCATCGTTCCGCACCAATGGTTTCCCGTCGGACTGGAGTAAGGGCGTTGCGTGCAACATAGTAACCTCTTCGGGTCCTCCTACTCTCTCGACGAATTAGAATCGGGCGACGGCAATGGGGGCAAGCCAATCTCTTCAAGAAATTCATTGTGTTTAATCGTTGCCTTTTGGATTGTGTTCTCGATTATTTCCAATACGCCATGAGTCGCCGCTAGGTCGATTTCTGATTCAGCTATTGCGGTGCTGATGTAGCGGGATATGTTCAGGTTGTAACCTTCCTTTTTAATCCGCTCCATCGGGATTCGTTTTGAATAACGCTCCTCTTCCTCACGGAATTGGTAGGTCTTAAGAATTTTTTCAATATCTTCGTCCCGCAGGCGGTTCTGG
>DATCAX010000116.1:0-9457 GCA_036512375.1 Candidatus Angelobacter sp.
ATTGATGTCGCGTCTTGCAGAGGTTGTCTATGTTTTTTTATACGAACCGGTCCACCGAATACCAAATTCGGTATAAAGAAGTGTTAATGGCACGGCTATCTGCCGCAAACAGCTGAGACAAAACAACTTTCTCCCGACTAAGAATTGCGACAAATGTGGCATCAGTCATGCAATGGGCTGAAGCGTCGTTTATTCGTTTGGGAAAGACTCGTTAGAGGGGTGTATTCCTTTTACGCGGTTAAGTAGTCAGGGTTGATTCGATTTCTAGTGTTGACTGGACGCATTTCCATTTGGAGGTCTAAATGAAGGCAATCAAGCTGTTTTCTGTTGCAATATTACTCTGCGGTCTCACGATATTCACTCTTCCGGCGTTTTCGCAGTCCACCACTGCCGGAGATATAGCTGGTGTCGTTTCTGATCCCTCTGGGGCGGTCTTACCCAACGCTAACGTTACAATCAAAAGCGACACTACAAACTCAAGCCATAGCACAACCACGAACGGCGAAGGGTTTTATCGCTTCTCGTTGCTTCAGCCAGGGCCCTATACCGTGACTGCGAATGCGACCGGCTTCCAGGCTACAAGTCAGAAAGTCCAGGTCGGCGTGGGCCAGTTGAGCACGAACAATATAAAAATGTCGATCACCGGCGCAGTCGAAACCATAGAGGTTACGACCTCGGCCTTGCAGGAGAATGCCGATCTTTCCACCACGTTCAGTAATGAACAGATTGCCCAACTTCCCAATCCGGGCAATGATCTCAGCGCCATCGCGCAGACTGCTCCTGGCGTGGTGCTGAATACGGGAGGCGGTTTCGGCAACTTTTCCAGTTTCGGCCTGCCCGGCACATCGAACCTGTTCACTCTGAACGGAATGAATGACAACGACCCTTTCCTCAACTTAAATAACTCCGGCGCCACCAATTTGCTGCTGGGCGCCAACGATTTGCAGGAGGCCACGGTCGTAAGCAACGGTTATTCCGGACAATATGGGCAGCTGGCCGGAGCCCAGGTCAATTACATCTCTAAGTCCGGCACCAATCAGTGGCACGGAAATGCCGTCTATTACTGGAACGGCAGGGCCCTGAACGCCAATGATTATTTCAATAATGCCACGAAAACGAACATACCTTTTGACAACGTGAACCAGTGGGCTGCTTCGTTTGGCGGTCCTATTCAGAAGGACAAGACCTTCTTCTTTTTTAACTATGAAGGTTTGCGCGTCGTGCTTCCCACAAGTGCACCGGCATTTATTCCCAGCCAGCAGTTTCAGGCGGCTGCTTTGGCAAACGTCGCGGGAAATCCTCAGCAGCTCGCGTTCTATCAGAACATGTTTCACCTCTATAACACCGCGCCAGGAGCTGCTGCCGCAGTCACCTCCAGCAACTGTGGCGGCGCGGGCGTGACCGGCGGCGGGTTGACTGCCGCAACTCCTTGTATCTCCACTTTCCAGTCCACCGCCGGGAACTTCACCCATGAGTTCCTGATGAACCTGCGTATTGACCATAACTTCAGCGATAGCGACAGGGTTTATGCCCGTGTGCAGACTGACCGTGGCGTACAAGCTTCGTTCACTGACCCGATTAACTCAGTCTTTAATGCCGTCAGTACCCAGCCGGAGTACCAGGGACAATTAGGCTGGACGCATGTTTTCGGATCGAATGCAGTCAATGAATTCAAGTTGTCTGACCTGTGGTACAGCGCCATTTTCAGCAACGCCAGTAACGCTGCTGCCCGGGCAGCTTTCCCGACTAGCATGATTTTGAATGACGGCTCGCTGACCTCCCTCGGGGGTATCGACGAGATCTGGCCCCAGGGCCGCAATGTAAACCAGTACCAGTTTGTGGATGATTTCCAGATTACCAAGGGAAAGCACACCTGGAAATTTGGCGTCAACTATCACCGCGATGACGTGACCGACTTTGACTATGGTGTCAACACCAGCGGTACGTTGGTGGAATTGTCGATGCAAAGCCTCTTTAACGGCCAAGCTGACTTGTATCAGCAGGCTTTTCCCACACGGCTAAGCCAGCCCATCGCGTTGTATAGTTTGGGCTTTTATGGCTCCGACGAGTGGCGTGTTACCAACAAGCTGAAGGTCACCCTGGCCCTTCGCCTTGACCACAACTCCAATCCAGTCTGCCAAACGAATTGCTTTGCGGCTTTAACGCAACCTTTCACCACGCTTGCACAGAACCCGAACGCCTCCAGTCTGCCTTTCAACCAGGTGATCAAGACGGGCCTGCATCAGGCCTATCCTTCCACTGACATGGTGGTGTGGCAGCCCCGGCTGGGCTTCACCTGGAGTCCGTTCAGGAATGACAAGACCGTCCTCAGTGGCGGAATAGGCATCTTCACTGACTCCTTCCCGGCGACTGTGGTCGATGCATTCTCCAGGAATTCACCTGTGTCTAATACATTTACGGTTGGAGGCCTCTTCGGCACCCCCAATAGCAACCTTTCCTCGCCTGGGGATCCAACCAGCGTATTCGCTTCAGCAGTCGGCGCCAACCAGTCCTTTGTGGGCGGCTTCGCCAGTGGCGGAACCGCCGCAAGCCTTGGTGTTGCGCCAAACTTCACCAGTTCTGACGGTGAAATCCGGCAGCCGCGCTATCAGGAGTGGAATCTGCAAATCCAGCATGAGCTTGGCTGGAAGACAGTTCTCAGCTTGAACTATGTGGGTAATCATGGAATTTTTGAAGTCGTCGCGAATTCCGGTGTCAACGCGTTTGGTAACCTCGGCGGCGGCACCTTCTTCGCCGGGCTTCCCACCATTGCTCCCGATGCGGCTTTCGGCCAGGTTACCCAGTATCAGAGCATCGCTGTCTCGAACTACAACGGGTTGGTTACCACCTTGCGCCACAACTTCAATCATGGCTTCCAATTCCAGGCAAACTACACTTGGAGCCACGCATTGGATGAAATCTCTAATGCCGGCCTACTCCCCTACAATCAGGGTACTGCACCCAGTATCGGTACTCTGATCAATCCCTTCAACCTTCGCGCGAATTATGGCAATGCCGATTACGATATTCGCCATAACTTCACCGCGAACTATGTCTGGGACAACAGCTTCCGCCACCTCTTCAAGTGGGGCCCCAACGCCCTGTTTTCGGGCTGGAATATCTCGGGAACCATCTTCGACCACAGCGGCACGCCATTTTCAGTCATTGATGGCGGCACTACGGGCAATCTGAGCGGAAACAATTACACCGGCCCGGTGCTGGCCAACATCATTGGATCAACAAATGGCGTCACGGGATGCGGCAGAGGTTCCACGAACACGGGCACGACGCCAGTGCCATGCTTGGATTCTGCCGGATTCAACCTACCGGGTTCCCTCACTGCCTTCGGCAACCAGACGCGTAACCAGTTCCGCGGGCCCGGTTACTTCGATACTGACTTCACGGTGATGAAGCACACCAAGCTGCCCCGTATGGAGCGCGGCGACTTGGCGATAGGCTTCCAGTTCTTTAACCTGTTCAATCACCCCAACTTTGACAATCCCGTGGCCGACATCAACAGCTCGCGTTTTGGATTGGTTACCCGCACCGTCAACACTCCCACCAGCATTTTGGGATCGTTCCTGGGTGGCGACGCTTCACCACGGCTGATCCAGCTAAAGATGGAGTTCAAATTCTAAGAGCTCAGGCAGTTTCTACTTTAGAGCAGCCCTTCTTATGGGCTGCTCTTTTTTTCCACGACCACTATTGGCTCCCCCAAATCGCGTAGAATAAAGGCGGGCTGTGGAGGCTGGCCATTGAAGTTTTATCAGATTACCTCGATTCTTTTATTTCTGGCGACGTGTGCCTCAGCTCAGTCGCCTCCTACTTCGAGGATTTCCCCGGCCAATCCGACTCATACCCTTGCCGTAGTCGTGCAAATCAATAATGAGTTAAACACAAAGAAACTCAAGATCGGTGACAAAGTCAATGCCACGGTAATTCAAGACATGGTCGCAGCTGGGAAGATCGTCATCCCCCGCGGTGCAAGACTTATCGGCCATGTCTCAGGTGTTACACGGCTCAGCAAAGCTGATCCCAGATCTCGACTCGCGCTGGTTTTCGACCGCGGAGAACGCAAGGGTGGTGGCACGCTTCCCCTCCATGGGTTTGTTCAGGCTATGGCTCCTCCGCTGCCCGATCCCAAGCTGGAAGCAATTATGGCTTCATCATCTTATGGCGGAGCGGAAAATGGGCACCCCGTGAACGGAGGGATGATGTCAACTGGCCAAAATAATGCATCCACCCCAATTACTGGTTCCCGAAGGCCCAGTGCTGCGGAAGAACTTCAGCAGCGGGAAAAAGCGCTCGAAGATGCTGAACAACCGAAATCCAGTGTAGGAGGACCACACGGAGCTTTGAGCGCCAGCAGCCGCGGTGTGTTCGGCCTTCCAGGACTGGCTCTCAGTAGCTCTGGGCCCGTACCTGTCATTGTTACGGTCGGCCAGAACATCGAACTGAAAAGCGGAACTCAGATCGTCCTTCGCCTGGATGAATCGGTGCTTCAGCAGTAGCATCCGGTTTAATTGTCTTTCTGCCGGTGTGTCGCAAGAACGCAGCGGCTTTTCGTTCTGAAAGAGTGAACTTTACTGCCAATGAAACCGCCAGTACCAAAGCAGATACAATCTCAATAATGCGGAACGCACGTTCATTCACTCTCACGCTCATGCTTGTGTTCTCATCTTCCTTGCTCGTCGCCCAGCAAAGCTCCGGCCAGTCCCAGCATTCCGCACAATCCGCTGACGCGCCCCGGCCCACAGCCTCTCCCACCCCTGAGGTTCACCAGCGGCGCTCCGTCCCCGAAGTTGAAGACGCCATGGCCAGAGGGCAGGAACTGCTTTTCAAGAAGCACGACGTCCGCGCCAGTGTTGATGAATTCAAGCGCGCCATTAAGCTTGATCCCTGGTATGGACAGGCTTATCTGCTGCTGGGGCTGGCGCAAATGCAACTCCAGCAATGGAGTGATGCGCAGTGGGCTTTTGAAGAAGCGGCCAAGGTCGAACCCGGGAATGACAAAGCCTACCTAGGCTCCGGCTCCGCGCTGAATGAGCAGAAAAATTTCGTGGAAGCGCAGAAAGCCCTGCAACACAGCCTGGAGATTCGTCCTGACTCCGCCGAAGCGCACTACGAACTGGCCCGCAGCTTCTGGGGAATGGGCAAGTGGCAGGCCGCTGAGCCGCACGTGCGCCAGGCCATCGAACTCAATAGGGACTATGCAGGGCCGCACGCTTTGATGGGAAACATCTATCTTCAGCGTGAAGACGCGGAGTCCGCGCTGGCCGAATTTGAAGAATGCCTGCGGCTCGATCCCGACGGGAGCCTTGCTGTTTCGGCAAAAGACATCATTGCTCAGCTTAAGAAAGCGCTGGGCAAGGAATAATTGTCATGCTTCTGCAGAGATTTGCCTGCCTAGAAACGTACAGAGGTAAATTATCGAAACCGGTTTCTTGCTGCGGATGATCAAGGTCTGGCATCCCCCGCTTACGGGTTGCTCTTGCTCGGCTCGCCGTGATTCGATCCGGTCTCAACCCGAAAGCTGAGCCCGAGCATTGCATCGTGGATCCAGACTTCTCCTGGGCCTTCTGGATTCGTCTGAGTAAAAGTCGGGTGAGTATAAGACGGAGCCTCCACGATCACCAGATTGCTGTACCAGTCTTCATGGCCGCAGCCGGCGGTACAGAGCAGGCGTACAAAGCCGCCAAACTCGTCCAGGATATCTTCTTCGCCTCTTGGATCGAGGATTTCGCGGCATTTGCGGCACGCGGGTGTCGCTGGATAGCTGGAAGTGTCTTGGATTTTCAGCAACTTGTTCTCTTAAAGCGGAGGGTCCCGCGGAAAGTTTGACCTGCTCTTACTCTTCTCATCGGCACGAAGGAAAGAACCTTGAGCGGCTGGCGTCCGGCGCTAGGGTGTTCATCTGAAGATTGAGCGTTATCGGCACCCAAAAGGACGATAACTTGCGTACCGCAGTTGGTAACCTGTTCCAAACGGTAACTATTTGGTAATATCTCTCCACAATTCACTGATTTCGGCGTTTTAAGCCGCGCCACCCGCAAAAATGAGTTCCGCCGTTTTTCCAAAGCGACGCGAAATGCCCGGTAAGAGGGCCTTGCCCATCGTCACGTATTTCGCAAATGATGCGGTTGCCGCCCGGTACTTCATCGGCGTGCAGCGTTTTCGCCGCTTGCTTTTTAGCGAGCTCTCCGCAGACCATGCGGAGGCGGAACGAATTGTCCTGGTTTCCAAGGAAGACCTGGTCGAACTGCACTATAACCAGCTCCGCGTTCCCAATACCCGTGTTCTGGCGCTTTCCAATTCTCGCTTTAAGGATCCTCGAAATGACGGCGTTGTCTATGCCTACCTGCCGTATGACGTTCCTGAACCACTTTTGGAGCGCATGGCTGACAATGCTCTCGACCATATTCATCTTGTTTACAGCCGCCATGAAGTCAACCAGAAGCTGGCCGGGGCAAGCCAGGAAATCCATGAGCTGAATCAAATCGGGATGGCGCTTTCCGCGGAACACAATCCGGGAAAGCTTCTGGAACTCATTCTCACCAAGTCGCGCGAATTCACCAGCAGTGATGCCGGCTCAGTCTACCTGGTGGAGAGCACTGGGAACGGCGAACAACGGCAGTCACTCCTGTTCGCGCCGGGGCAGCACCGATCGTCAGGGCAGGAACATGAACCGCAGGAGCAATTGCGCTTTAAGCTGGCGCAGAATGATACCGTTGCGGTGCCATTCCGCGAAGTCGCCATGGATATCAATGAAAAATCCATTGCAGGTTACGTGGCGCTAACCGGCGAGATTGTCAACATTCAGGACTCTTACAACCTTGCCGCGGACGTTCCTTACTCGATCAATCGCAAGTTTGATGAGGATTCGGGTTATCGCACCAAGTCGATTCTGGCGGTGCCCATTCGCAACCAGAAAGATAAGATTATTGCAGTGCTTCAGTTGATCAATGCCAAGCGTGAGTTCTCCGCCCGGCTCGATTCGTATGACGCCGTTGATCAGCAGGTGCTTCCTTACACGCCGCGGCAGCAGGAAATTGTGCAATCGCTTGCCGGGCAAGCGGCCGTCGCGCTGGAGAACAGCCAGCTGTATGACTCAATCCAGCGCTTGTTCGAAGGCTTTGTGCGCGCCGCCGTCACCGCCATTGAAACGCGCGACCCCGCAACCTCCGGCCACTCCTTCCGTGTGGCCAACCTGACCGTTGCGCTGGCAGAGGCCGTGGATCGCGTGGATAGCGGCCCCTACACCGGCGTGCGTTTCTCCCGTGACCAGATGCGCGAAATCCGCTATGCCAGCCTGCTGCATGATTTCGGCAAGGTAGGCGTTCGCGAAGAAGTTTTGGTCAAGGCCAAGAAGCTTTATCCTGCCCAGCTTGACGTCATCAAACAGCGCTTTGGGCTCGTCCGGCGCACGCTGGAAAATGAGAGCCTCAAATCGCGGATGGATTTCCTGTTGCAGAACGGAAACGAAAAGTTCCTGGCCGCGCAAAAAGATTTTGATTCCCGCCTGGCCGCTCAATTGAGCCAGGTGAATGAATACGCGGAGGCCATCATCTGGGCCAACGAGCCAACGGTGCTGCCTGAGGGCAATTTTGACCTTCTGCGGGACATCGCCGACCTTCAATTCGAAGACCTTGATGGCAAGAAGCGTCCGATTCTGACTCTGGAAGAAGTGCAGATGCTATCCATCCGCAAGGGCTCGCTGGATGAAGAAGAGCGCCTGCAGATCGAATCGCACGTGCTTCACACTGTCAGCTTTCTGCAGCAGATTCCCTGGACCAATGAACTGCGCAACGTGCCGGAGATCGCGCGCGGCCATCATGAGAAAATGAACGGCACCGGCTATCCATACAGGTTGTCTGCCCCGGAGATTCCCGTGCAGACCCGTATGATGACAATCTCAGATATCTTTGACGCGCTGGCGGCCGCGGACCGCCCTTACAAGAAGGCCGTTTCTATTGAACGCGCGCTGGAAATTCTGGAACTCTCCGTTGAGGATGGCGAACTGGATCCCGGGCTGTTTGAAATTTTCCTGTCCGCGAAAATCTTCGATCGCTGGAAAGTCGAGCCGCGCGCTTACTGAGTTTCGCTCACCGGCAGCGCCAAATGCAGTAAACTCACTAGTAACCATGAAAGAGTTCTACATTTCTGACTGTGTTCGTTTTGAAAACCAGGTGATCACCACCTCGTTTGTCGTGGTTTCCAAGCAGGCCAAGCCGAAAAAGAGCGGCGAACTCTATCTGGCGCTGACGCTGGCAGACCGCACCGGCCATCTGGACGCCAAAATGTGGGACAACGTTGCCGACCACATCAACTGTTTTGAGCAGGATGATTTCGTCAAGGTACGCGGACTGCTCAACAAGTTCAACGGCCGCTTCCAGCTTACGCTTCATAAGGTCCGGTCCATGCAGGAGTCAGAGGTTGATTTCAATGACTACCTGCCTCACACCACCAAGGATATCGGCGAACTGTGGCAGACCGTGCGCGACTTTGTGGATAGCTTTCAGGATTCACATTTGCAGGCGCTGGTGCGGGCTTTCATGTCTGACCCCGAGATCGAACAGGCTTATAAGAGCGCGCCCGCTGCCAAGACTCTGCACCATGCTTTCATCGGCGGATTACTGGACCACGTGGTCTCACTGTTTAAACTTTGCGACTTGGCGTGCCGCAATTATCCTGAGACTATTAACCGCGATCTCTTGCTGACAGGCGCGTTTCTGCATGACATCGGCAAGATCCATGAACTAACTTTTTCCCGCTCTTTCACGTACACCACGCGCGGTCAGCTTCTGGGGCATATGATCATCGAACTGGAGATGCTGCAGGAAAAAATCGCACAGGTGCCGGGTTTCCCGGGCGAATACAAGACGCTGATCGAGCACCTTATCATCAGCCACCACGGCAAGTATGAATTTGGCAGCCCCAAGATGCCCATGTTTCCTGAAGCGCTCATGCTGCACTACCTGGACGACCTGGATTCCAAGATGGAAAGCATGCGCGCGCATTTTCAGCGGGAGCCGCAGGCCGAGTGGACGACTTACAACGCCAGCCTGGCGCGTCCACTGCTCAACTCAAAGACGTTTCTGGAGAAAATACAGGCAGTAGCCGTCCATGCCCCTGAAGTTCAGCCCAATGCTGTTCAGCCTGAAACAGTTCAATCCGACACATCTGCGCTGGAAAGCTCGAAAGCAGCAGCGGTTGAAAACAAATAGTTGCCATCCAGCGACTATAATTTCACCAGACACACGCAAGTGTCGATGAGGGGGTTTCCATTGAAAGCTACACGCAAAGTGTATGTTGTGGCGCTACTCGCGCTGTGTTTTGTTCTGGGTTGTGCCAGTAAGCCGGCCACGCCGGCATCTTCGACTGATAATCCCAATGCCACCAACGGCAGCGCTGGAAGCAATCCCGCGGGAAGCAATCTCGCAGGTAGCAAAACCGCCGA
>DATCAX010000117.1:0-3090 GCA_036512375.1 Candidatus Angelobacter sp.
AGCGTTTGCAGATACAGCCGGATAGAGGTAATCGGTGTCTTCAATTCGTGGGTGACGGCGTTCAGGAAGCTGTCCTGCTGTTCGCTGCGGCGGATTTCGCGCACAAGAAAAATCGTGTAGAGCACCAGCCCGGCAATGATCATGCCGAAGAAAATGATGCCCAGAACCAGCGGCACCACATTGCGCCAGTTATGCACCAGCCAGACGATGTTGAGATAAATGGCCAGCCCCACCAGGCAGGAGCCCAGTGTTATGAAGAAGGCGATTGTCCTGGCGCTGCTTCTGATGCGCATGGTGGCTGAGGAAATTGTAATGGAAGCGGAAGGGAATCAGCCGCAGATTTCCGCGGATCAGAGCGGTATCAAAAAGATAAAGCGCGGTGCATGGTTGCACCGCGCCTATTTTCTTGATCTGTTACTTAAAACTAATCATCACCCGAAGCGGTTGCTGAAAATGTTTCCAGCGGCACCTTGGCCGGCTTGAGCTTTACGGCTTCCTTCAGTTTAGGCGCTTTCACGTCCCAAATCAGGCCCATGGCGCGCAGGGCGCAGATGCCGTACCAGTTGAAGTCGACTTCATACCATGCCAGACCGTGGCGGGCTGCCTGAGGATGAGCGTGATGGTTGTTGTGCCAGCCCTCGCCGAACGTAAGGAGCGCGACCCAGAAGCTATTCTTCGAGGTGTCTCCAGTCAGGAAACGCTGTGAGCCCCACATGTGCGTGGCGGAATTGACCAGCCAGGTAAAATGCAGGCCCATCACCGTGCGGAAGAAGATGCCCCAGAACATTACAGACCAGCCGCCGAATATCAGAAGGCCGATGCCCAGTACGGTGATAGGAACCCAATGCCATTGGCTGATGAACGTATGGAACTTGTCTTTGCGAAGATCGGGAATATACGGCAGCAGCGCGGCGGAATGATTGTGCAGCGTGCGTCCGGTCATGATCCAGCCCATGTGCGCCCAGAGACCGCCATCGCGGGGTGAGTGCGGATCGCCTTCCACGTCAGTATTCTGGTGATGGACGCGGTGCGTCGCCACCCAGAAAAACGGGCCGCCTTCCAGCGCCAGCGTGGCGCAGAAGGTAATGAAATATTCGAACCATTTATAGGTCTTGAAGCCGCGGTGCGTGAGTAACCGGTGGTAAGCAATGCCAATGCCGAGGCTGCCGGCAACCCACCAAGTGATCAGAGCGACGAAAAAACCCTTCCAGGTAAACATGAAAAGCGCGGCGACCGCGCCGACGTGAAATGCGACCATGAAAAAAGTTGTGAGTTTGCCGATCGGTTCCCGAAACGTTCTATCACGCTTGAAAAAGTTCACGAGTGTGTGTCTCCTTGGTGGCTCGTGCCTGCCTGCTTCATTTGATTCAAGCCTACCAGCGAGGAAGCGGCCGGATTGTAATACTTGTGTAATCGTAAGCGCAGAAGGACAAGTCCGAACGAATTGGGTGCTGTTCTAAAGTGCACACGTTACTGGCACGCGGAGTGTCGCGGCAGGCCGCGTTGCGAATGCAAGGTGAGAGGAATATTTTCGGGTAGTCATCGCATGAAGCAGCAAACCAATCGCTGATATATTTTGCGCCTTGAAATGAGCGATTGCTCAACGTGCCTCTGGGACGCTTTCTACGTCGTGCCAAATTGGAACTAAGTCACTCGATTTTCTCAGCTGATTCGATCATGTCAGGTAGAAAATTTGCTAAGATTCGGGACGGATTTGGCGGTAACTTTTTCGCTCATTGACTTCGCGAGGAATGAACATGAAGTGGAATGTTGCGATCTCGGCTTGTTGCGTTGTATTGCTGGCGGCAAACATTGCCCTGCTTCGTCAAAACCGGCAACTGAAAGCGCAGCTTTCCCTGCCGACACCCACTCTGGAGGCCGCTGCGGGTACCCAGATGCCCGACCTGAAGGGCTTCGATCCCGACGGTAAGCCAGTTGAGGTGGAGTACGGAAAAGACCCGCGGAAAGTCCTGGTATTGGTTTTTTCTCCAACGTGCCCTTTCTGTGATCAAAACTGGCCAAAATGGGAGCAGGTGATTTCTTCGCTTGATCGCTCCGTGGTCCGTCCGGTGGGCGTGGATGTGACCTCGACCGCGACCGCACCGTTTCTTTCGCAACACCAGCTCACAGGGCTGCCGGTTTTTTTGAAGGTCGATCCCCGGGTCATGGTGAACTACCGCTTTCAACTCACCCCGCAGACCATCCTGGTGGATCATACGGGAAAAGTGGAGAGGGTCTGGTCGGGGGTCCTAAATGACTCCGCCGTGGCCGATCTGAAACAGCGTATGGGCGGCAGCAAAACTGCCTCAGCATCCAGCAACCGTGCTGAATTTTAAGCCTTAGGAGGAGCGCAATTTATGAAGAAAAGGACCGCATTGCTTGCAGCCATCGTCGCTGCTGTTCTTTGTGCAGGAACGGTTTCCGCTCGGCAGTTGTCCCTGAATGCTCAGACCACAACCTGTCGCGGCTTTTGCACCAAGAAAACAGGCTGTTCCAACATTCTAGGCTGCGCCTGCGTCTTCAACAACCCGGGAGCCACCGTAGGCGTGTGCAATTTCATTGCAGTCAAGCCGGCAAAATAGCCGGTCGTCGTTCGGTCCTGGAAAGTTCGGTGCTGGAATAAGGAACAAGGAGAAAAGCGATCATGAAGAAAATCAAATCAATGTTCTTTGCCGCGCTGGTCATGGGTGTTCTCTGCGCAGGGACTGTTTCGGCGCGGCAGTTGCGGAGTGACGCAAAGGGCTCGGCCACCTGTGGCGGCAGCTGCGGCGTCAACAATCCCTGCCATACAGGCTGCCTCTGCATATTCCCTATGGAAACGGGTAGTCCGTTTTGTTCGTCGCATCCCATCCCCGGCGCAACAGTGCTGAAGTAGGGCGACGGCGTTCCCAATCTTGTAACCGAAAGGAGATTAAGCCATGAAGAAGAAGATCCAGAACCTGTCATTTGCGGTCATCGCTGTTGCTGTTCTGTGCGTAGGGACGGTTTCCGCGCGGCAGTTGCGGAGCGGCGTCAAGGGAGTTGCCACCTGTGGCGGCAGTTGCAGCGACACCAAGCCTTGTCCTACCTCCAATTGCGTCTGTTCTTTTA
>DATCAX010000118.1:0-2145 GCA_036512375.1 Candidatus Angelobacter sp.
CAGATATTGCCAGTTTGAGCGCCGCCAGCCGGACTCATATTGCGTAGCCACTTTTTCTTCCAACACATCCCGCACCTCGCCGGTAGAAGCGTTGGCTACCCGCAGCGTGGCCTGCTTGTGGTCGCGCGAGCTGGAGACAAACACCAGGTTCACCGCGTCCGGGCTCCACTGCACGTCCGTCCAATCATCGCACTTCAAGTCGTCGCAAAGAGTTGTCCGGTGGTGATCGGGAAGCATTTTCAGGCGGATGATCTTGTGCGTGTCCAAGTCAATGACCACTCTCTCGATCATGATCACCACCTCATCGCCGGGCAGAGGATATTTCCATGTTTCCAGTTTCGGATGCCCTACCCTGGTTTCTACCAGGTACATTTCGCCAACATTGCGCTGGTCCTGCTGGAACGTGGCAATTTTTCTGGAATCGGGTGACCACAAGAGCACAGGATCGTCGCCGTGGACCCAGCCTGCGTTGTTCGTCGCATAGCCGTAATCTTTCACGCCATCGGTCGTAAGCTGCGCCTCCTTGCCCGTGTCCATATCCCGCACCCATAGGTTGTAGTCCCGGATAAATGCCGCGCGCTTCTTGTCTGGCGATAGCACCGAGTCTTGAGGCACATCGACGCCGGTCAATTCACTACAAGAACCGCCTTTCAAGCTGCACGTCCAGCGCTTGCCCGCGATGGCGAACAAGATTGATTTTCCATCGGCTGAATATTCAAAACGAGCAAATGGCAAATGCCACCGGTCATAGCTCTTGCCCGCAGCTTTGGAAAGAGCCGATGCTACTTTCTCATGATCAAAAGCGGGCTCCCGAGTCTGTTTGACGGGATCGAACACCACGAACTCATTTCCTTCAGCCGAGTAGTCGCGGTACCAGAAGCGCCCATCAGGAAGCCATGCGGGCCGGATGTTGTGAAAGACGAGCGGATTGGTGTAATAGCCCATAAATTTTTCTGCGCGGGCGTAGTCCGCGGCCGTCAGGGCCTTCTGCTGAGCGATGGCAGTACCGCCAAGAAAACAATACGCCACAGCGCATACGACTTTCAGCAAGTCCAACCGTAAGGTGGCAGGTGTTTTAAGCGGCATAGGTTGTTGGAGGAACTTTCAATATTTATGAAGCCAGCTCTAACTATTAACTACTATTACTGCTTCTTATATCTTTAGAAAGGGCACAGCTTCGCTGGCGTCCTCGGCACGCGCTGGATTTGCACGTGATGGGGTGCGAACCGTGCCGGAAAAAGCCAATAAAATGGGCCTTCAGGCTGGGTTAATCCATTATTTCCGTCTGCTGCATCTTGCAGTCGCGGGTGCGGAATTTATTCGTAGCGAAGGGCCACGATCGGGTCAACGCGGATCGCACGCCGGGCGGGGATATAACACGCCGCGAATGCGACCAGCGTAAGCACGGTCGTGACGCCGATAAATATGAGTGGATCGACGGGACCCACGCCGTAAAGCAGGCTGGCCATCAAGTGCGACACGATCAGCGCACCGACCAGCCCAACCGCAGCACCTGCAATCGCCAGGGTCAGTCCCTGCCGTAAAACCATCCGCATGATCTTCCCTCGATGCGCCCCCAGTGCAAAGTAGATGCCGATCTCGTGTGTGCGCTCGCTCACTATGTACGAGATCACTCCATAAATGCCAATACCGGCGAGAAGCAAAGCGGTTAGAGCAAACAAAGCAATGATTTGCATCGAGAATCGCCGCACGGAGAGAGAGTCGGACACGATTTCATTCAGTGTCACAGCTCCGAAAACGGGAAGCCCCGGGTCCACCGATTGCACCAGTTCGCGAACTTGCTCAGGAATAGCAGCAGCGTTCAAACGCCCGCGCAGAAATATCGCCAGATGGTGTGCGTCGTCGCTCTGGTACAGACACTCATAGATGAGTGGAACGTTCGTCTTCTCCAGCGATTCTGTCCGTGCATCAGCCACAACGCCGACTACCGTGGTCCAGGAGGGCGCGTTTCGAGAGAGCTTGAAGTGCTTTCCTAAGGCATCTTCATTCGGCCAGTAAGTCTTGGCCATCGCCTCATTGATCAGCGCTACTGGCGGCGCCTTTTCATCATCCTGGTTAGTGAATAACCGGCCACGTAGCAGCGTCATATCCATCAGGTGGAAATACTCCGGCGTAACATCCGCC
>DATCAX010000119.1:0-3107 GCA_036512375.1 Candidatus Angelobacter sp.
CGAATTTCCTTCAATGTAGATGCCACCACCGTTGAATGTCGGTACGCCGTTCTGGACGCTATAGGGCAGGAAGACGCCGGAACTGGCTCCCGCACTGGGATAGGCGTTCCCATTGACGTCTTTTACGGCGTTATGCAAATCGCTCTTCGTTACAGGATTGGTTGCAACACCTTTTCCATCCAGGACCGCTTGTTCCTGGTTGTAATCGTTTGGCGGCAGCGGGACCGTTGGCTGTCCCAGGTTGAAACCTGCCTGGAATGTGGGTGCGATGGTCTGGTTACCCGACTTGTCGGAAGGTGCGCCCACCGCAGCGCAGCCACTGCTGAATTGATAGCCCGCGGTTGGCGAGGCGCTTCCCACGGTGTCTGTAAATATGTAGTTGCCCGTGGTTCCGAAATTCCACGCGCCGTTGGAAAAGACTGGACCCGAGATTGTGCCTGGTACCAGCGTTGACCCGTTACAGACGGGCGATTGATCGATGAACATGCCCCAGGCGGCAAAGCTGGTCTTGGAATTCACGGGAATCAGCGTGGCGTTCACGGTCACACTGCCACGGTCGCTCAAGGTCGTGGACTGGCTTCCTTGTGCCTGGCCGACAGCTAGCAGCGTGTAATTATAAATGTAGGTATAGCCAGTGACCGGCCCGGTGGGAGCCGCGCACGTTCCTGCCCCGCCCAGCACCGAGCAGTTGGCTAAAGAGAATGTGCCCGTAACCTTGTAACTGCCAGGCCACGACGACGCAGATTGCCCTGAACCAGTGTATTTCGTATAAGACTGGCCATAGGTGTTGTTGATGCTGCTCTGAACGGTAATGTCCGTTCCGGCGGGGATTGGCTGCTGCGTGATACCGAACGATACCGGTATGGCGGCGATTACGCCGTTTGTCATTGACGTCCGGGCCGCGTTCAGGCCGGAATCGGCTGCATAGAACGAACCACGGAAATTACGATAGTAGCCGTTGATCAGCATGTCTGACCTGACAGAAAAAACCATGGCCAGGCTCAAGCCGGTAAGCAGCATGAGGAGCAGCAAAGTCGTGATGAGTGCGACTCCGCGCTCGCTGTTGCCCGGCCGCCGGCGTCTCGATTTCAAATCCCTGCTCTTTACACGTCTCACAACTGCCTCCTTAGTCGTTCATGCTGAGGTTTCGCGGATTAATGACCACGGAAACGCTCTCAATTTTGTAGGCCCCGCCATCAAATGTGTTTCGAAAATTATTCGTGATGTCCGCGGGCGTGCGACCGATCATCGAGACCCGCACGGCGCGAATCACGCTCCAGTCGTGGTTGTAACTGTTGGCGTCAAAGCTGTATGTAACATCGGTCGCGCCATTCCACACCGCAGCGCCAACTTTAAACCCGATGATCTGCTCGGCAATCACGTTGGTTTGCCCGCCCTGGGTTCGAGTCAATTTTGGGTCAGTCGGGTCAGAAGCGTCCACTTGATAGGTAATGGGCGAAAGCTTCAGCACCCAGTCCGTATTACAGAATTGGACGCCCAATTTATTGCTGTCTGCGGTGTTGGTGAGACCTAGCGGGTCGGCTGTGGTGCTGTTCGTTCCGTCCACGCCCGTTGGATTGTGCGCCAGCTTTACCTTGCCACCTGTCACCTGGCCATCGCTCGTCAGAGTAGTGGTGGTCATCTGCGATCCGTCACTCTTCACCAGAAGGAGCTGGTCGCCGGCATGAAAGTCGGCGGCCAATTGTGCCAGAGTTGTTGTGCCAACGGGATTAATAAACAGACTGGAACTGGTTGTGCTGACACAGTTCGCTCCAATGTCTGATGGATTCGAGGGCGGAGTGTTCTGGTCCATCGCGATGACGTTAAGAATGTCAAAGCAGGCGGCACTGTAGGTCTTTGCAACAGCGTTGTAACAGCCGGTTCCTGGCGCGCTGTTGATGACCGTGATGCCGATCGGCCAGGACGGTATGTTGACGCCCTGATAATAACCCGTACCGGCGTTCACCACGTCGATCTGCATCTGCGCCACGCCGTTGCGCAGCGAAAGATTCAGACCGGTTTGATTCTGTTGTGAGGTGAAGAGCGGTACGTGCATTTTCACCAGCGCCACGGCGGCGCCACCGACTACCAGAAACACTGCCATGGCTACAGTCAATTCCACCAGCGAAAAGCCTGCCGGAGATTTGTGTCTCGGGGTGGATCCTGTTTTTCCGTGCCTGTTTTTCATGAGATTACCTCAACATTGTGGCTTGGAATGTGGCTGGGACCGGCGTATTTTGCAATGACACCAGGACCGTGAAACGTCGAACGCCCGCGGGTACGCCAGCGGGGCTTTGCTCAATTACCCAGCGTCGAGAAAACGTAATCATGTCTGAAGTTGCCACCGGCGCAGTCGCTGACTGGCTCGGGGTTATGGTTCCATCCGGTGAATGCGTGGTGGTGTTGTATTGGGCGGTGCCGGTCGCATCTCTTCCCAGGACTGTTTCAACCATTCCTCCGTTGCCGGAAGAGATCCGAACCTGATCGAAGTAGTCCACCACTTCAGCGGGCAGCCCGTTGGCTGTGACCGTTGCGGTGGTATCTGCTGTCAGACTGCCGGAAGTGTTTCCACCTGGCACGGCAATCGCCGGATCGTTATAAGGATAGCGATTCAAATCGTCCAGCTTTTCAGAAGCCAACAGCGCTTCCGTGCTCATATAGCGGGACGTGGTTGAGTTGCCACCTAACTGGGCGAGCAGAGCCGCAACCCCAAGCAGGCCAACGGCAAGAATCGAGATTGCAATCGTAGTCTCGATTAACGCGAAACCGCCTTGACGGCGGGCACTACGGCGTAACTTTGATATTTCCATAGCTCGATACCGTGATGGTTTCAGTCTTGCTACCATAAGTGAGGGTTAAAGTTGTGCTGCCTGCTGTCGCCGTTACGATGCCACTGGGACGAAATTGCAGCGTGGTGTCCGCTCCAAGAACCGCGGTAATTCCGGAGTTTGAGAGAGGAACCGGACAGGACGCGGCAACTGGAACGCAGTAATTGGTGAACGTCCCCGTTCTATTTGGATCGCTTTGGACCTGGAACGTCGAAGCCGCTTTACTAAGCACTACCTGATATGCGTAACCTGAAGAAATAGCCTGGTACCGCGCCGACT
>DATCAX010000120.1:0-5425 GCA_036512375.1 Candidatus Angelobacter sp.
GCCAACGTGCTTGAAGTGGCCAAGGAAAACGCCGGGAAACAGGGCCTGACGGACCGCTATCATCTGATGCCCGGCAGTGCGTTTGACGTGGATTATGGCACCGGCTTTGACGCGATCCTGATCACCAACCTGCTGCATCACTTTGAGCCTGCCGCTAATGAAAAAATGCTGAAAAAGGCGTATAACGCCCTTAATCCCGGCGGGCAGGTGGTACTCTTAGAGTTTGTGCCCAACGATGACCGCGTTTCACCACCGGTGCCCGCGCTGTTCAGCCTGACCATGCTTGGCAACACTCCGAAGGGAGACGCCTACACTCTGGCGGAGTATGGCACAATGTGCCGCAACGCCGGATTGGAAAGCCCTAGGCTGATTCCGCTGGAGCCGACGCCGGAGGCCCTGGTGGTGGCGCGAAAACCTTTTTGAGGCAGCCCTTTACACAGCATTTTTCCAGCAATTACACTAGCCGGTTTGACATGTACGCAGGAGAGCCTCTATGCCGGGAGTTGAGGACAGGGTAAAACAGATCATCGTGGACCAGTTGGGAGTGGATGCAGGAGACGTTACCGCAGCATCCTCCTTCGTCGACGATCTTGGAGCAGATTCTCTGGACCGCGTGGAATTGATTATGGCGCTGGAAGAAACTTTTGGAATGGAAATTCCGGACGAAGACGCGGAAAAGATTGTGACCGTGCAGAACGCGGTGGACTACATTCAGAAGAATGCAAAATCAGTAAAGCAGTAAAGGGCAAGAATTTCAGCAGACGTTTTCAGTAAACATTTTCAGCAGACATTTTCAGCAAACATTAGAAGGAGACACTAAGCCTATGGCAGCAGTTGAAGATAAAGTGAAACAGATTATTGTTGAGCAGCTTGGAGTGGATGAAGGCGAAGTTACGCCCAATGCCTCCTTCGTTGACGATCTTGGCGCGGACTCCCTGGACACAGTGGAACTGGTCATGGCGTTTGAAGAAGCCTTTGACATTGAGATCCCGGACGAGGACGCGGAAAAGATCCGCACCGTAAAAGACGCGGTGGATTACATTGACAAGCATTCGAAAGGCGGCAAGTGATTGGCCAGGCGGGTTGTTGTAACGGGCATGGGGCTGATCTGCGGAGTGGGGCAGACCAGCACTGAGGTCTGGCAGAACATTGTTGCCGGCAAAAGTGGTGTCACCAAAATTACCAGGTTTGATGCCACACAGTTTGCGTGCCAGATCGCGGCGGAAGTAAAAGACTTTGATCCGCTGAAGTACATCGAGAAAAAAGAGGTCAAGAAGATGGGGCGCTTCATCCACTTCGCCATGGCGGCGGCGGATGAAGCGATGAAAATGTGCGAGCTCAAGGTCACCCCGGAAAATGCGACGCGAGTGGGCGTGCATATCGGGTCTGGCGTTGGCGGCTTTGACGTGATTGAGCGCGAGCATTTAGAACTGCTGAAGGGCGGACCGCGCAAAATATCTCCTTTCTTCATTCCCGCTGCCATTGTGAACCTGGCCGCCGGGCACGTGAGTATCCGCTACGGCGCCAAAGGGCCCAATGAAGCTACCGCCACGGCCTGCACCACCAGCGCGCATGCTATTGGGGACGCTTACAAAATCATTCAGCGGTGCGATGCTGACGTGATGATTGCCGGCGGATCCGAGGCGGCAATCACGCCGATGGGCGTGGGCGGATTCGCGGCCATGCGCGCTCTATCTGTCCGTAACGACGATCCGGCGACAGCGAGCCGGCCCTGGGACCGCGAGCGCGACGGTTTTGTCATCGGCGAAGGCGCGGGCATCCTGGTGCTGGAAGACCTGGAGTTCGCACAGAACCGCGGAGCAAAGATTCTTTCTGAGATCATTGGTTATGGCATGAGCGCCGATGCCTACCACATTACCCAGCCAGCGGAAGAAGGCGAAGGCGGCTGGCGTGTGATGACGACGGCCATCAAAGACGCCAAGCTCACCCCGTCCGACATCGATTACGTGAATGCCCACGGGACGTCTACGCCGATTGGCGACGCGCTGGAAACCATGGCCATCAAACGCACGTTTGGCGCAGACACAAAAATTCCCGTGAGTTCGACGAAATCCATGACGGGACATCTGCTGGGCGGCGCCGGCGGATTGGAAGCGGGCATCACGATTCTTGCCCTGCGGGACCAGATCCTTCCGCCAACCATCAATCTTACGAATCCTGATCCCGAATGCGACCTGGACTACGTTCCGAACGTGGCCCGGAAGGCGCCGCTGAATATTGCGCTTTCCAATTCGTTTGGATTCGGCGGCACAAATGGATCGCTGATCTTCAAAAGGTGGATGGAGTAAGACGTTTCGCCGCAGATGAGCGCTGATTGACGCTGATCAATCCAAGCAGTGCAACCCATGTCCCGCTATAGGTTCAAACTCGAAACCATCTTCCTGTTGACAATGATGTTTGGCCTTTCCGCGCCTGCCCAGGTTCGCGGACAAAAATGGAGCGCGCAGTGGGAGCCAACAAACTTGGTGAACGGCTCTCCCGTCATCTTTCGTGTCACGGCTCCGAGCCAGGTAACTGAATTGCACGGAAATTTTCTGGGACAGGAATTCCCGTTTCGTTCCAGTAAATCATGCCATTGCTGGTATGCATTTGCCGGCGTGAGCCTGGCGACCAAGCCGGGCACGTACACGCTACATGTCGAAGGCAAAGGCGCGGGCGACAAAGGACCCGCGATGAGTTACCTGGTGGCTGTCGCCGCGGCTCATTATCCTTCCAGCACTCTCAAAGTGGCGTCTGGCTTTGTGGAGCCGCCCAAGGAAACGCTGGCACGCATTGAAGAAGACCAGGCCACCAAGAAGAAAGTGTTCGCAACAACGCTGCCCGAAACGCGCTGGTCAGGGCGATTTCAACCGCCGGCCGAAGCCGAAGTGTCGGGCGTGTTTGGCTCGGCGCGCGTGTTCAACGGCGTGAAAAAGAGCCAGCACACAGGGCTTGATTTCCGCGTTACAACTGGCACGCCGATCACCGCTACAAATGGTGGCACGGTCATTCTGGCGCGCCCTCTGTACTTTGAAGGTAATTGCGTGATCATCGACCACGGCCAGGGACTGCTTACGCTCTACCTGCATCTTTCAGAGTTTAAAGTGAAAGAAGGCGATGCGGTGGAGAAGGGCCAGATGCTCGGGCTGAGCGGCGGCACTGGCAGGGCGACGGCGCCGCACCTGCATTTTGCCGTGCGCTGGCGCGGTGAATATCTTGATCCGAGAACACTGCTGGAACTGCGTCCGCCGGAGAACTGAAGCGATAGCGCTTGTTCGACGAGGACGCTTCGTGCACCTTCCATTTCCTGCCAATAAAAAAAGAGCGTGACCATGTTGGAGGATTGGCCACGCCCAAACTGAGGAGCATGAAGGAAGCGTCTAGATAGGATCCGATCCGATTTTCAATTCCTGCAAAGCTTTTTGCGCCTCGTGCATGGCTTTCTGAATTTCCGGCGAGTCCAGCAACTGGATACTCTGCTGTGACATATCGAGTAGAGAAAGGTTCTGCGTGAGAGCAGCCATGTTGGCGCTAAGTTCAATCATGTCGCCGTCAGTTTCGAGCAATTCGCCGTCGAGGCCCTGCAACATATCGTCGAGACCGCTGAGCGAACTTTGCATATCTTCGTCGTCAATCACGACAGAAGATGAATCGCGCGATCCGCGGTCAGGCAGCGTGACTGTGAGCGTTTGCTCGTGTTTGTCTCGCATCACAACCAATGTCATCTTTCCGCCGGTCCGATGGTTGCGCAGAATGTGGCTCAGGTCACTGCGATCGGTAAGCTTCTCATTGTCGGCTTTCACGATCACGTCGCCGGCTTTCAGTCCGGATTTCTCCGCAGCGCTGCCCTTTTCTACTGACCGCACCAGCACACCCTCTCCGTCTTTCACGCCAAAAAAATCTCCCAGCTGGCGCGTCAGGCTCTCCGTCTGGATGCCGAGTACGGAAGAGTAGGTTTGGATCTGGAATGGCAAGTCCATGCTGTTGCGGGGAAAATCGTGCGCTCGCGGAGTTGGAACAATAACGCGTGGAAATGTCTGCGCTACCATGGCGCCGTGGTCGGCCAACTGGACATTGATCTTCATGGGAGCGCCATCACGGCTGATGCCGAGCGTGACGGTGCGTCCGGGAGGCACTTCGCGAATCAGTCGCCGAATCTGCTCTTCACTTTCAATCGCAGTACCGTTGAAATCGAGAATTACATCGTGCTCGCGGAGCCCTGCTTTGCCGGCTGGAGCATCAGCGTCCACCATTGTAATTTCTACTCCGCGTTCTTCCTTGAGTTTGAGCGCGCTGAGGCGGTCGGTAGTTACGTCACGAATATCAACGCCCAGATACGAGCGGCCGCCGGCATAGAAATAGCCGGGGACCTGGTGCGAGAGCGCATCGGGCTGCGGCGCAGGTTGCGGCGTGGGCTGGGCCGCAATCAGCGGCAGAGCCAGGCCGGTGATCAACAGCGCAATTGTTTTTGTCTGAATCATAGGCGACGCTCCAAATCTGTTTTCTCTTACGGTCTTGCTTCTCTTTTGATCTCAATGTTGCCTGCGTTTGTGTGAACGTGCAGTAGCGGGCCTCCGCCATTTAAGCTTCCTTCAGCATAAAACTCGCGTGGCCCCATATTGGCCGACGGATGAGTAATCTTCAGTTCGCCAAACTCACTGCGTATCCCATAACTACGCGCCGACTCCACCGTTGCGCGCACGTTCACTCCCAGGCCTTCCGGCACAAACACGACTATGTCGCCCATCTGGGTTTCCAGTTTGGAATCCGTGAACGGTGCACCGCCAGAAGCCAGCTTGGCCATGATCGCGCCCGCGCCCGTTTCGGCCCGCACTCCGCCCCTGGCCGGCCCAATATGGATACTTCCACCAGCGGTCTCAATCTCTGCTGCTCCGGCAATGTCGTTGAGTTCGATGTTGCCGCCACCGGTTTCAGCCTTGATCTTGCCATCGCACTTCGTCACTTGAATGGACCCGCCCGCGGTTTGCAGCGTCATCACCTTGGCCCATCCGATGTTCAGGTTGCCGCCGCCAGATCGCGCTGTGACATGGCCTGCGGCTGACACCAGCCGGATGCTCCCGCCCCCGGTCAAAGCCTCCACATCATTTCCTACTTTGCCGATCTCAATATTTCCGCCGCCACTGCTGACCGCGATGATGCCAGTGATGCTGTCCAATTGAATTCCGCCGCCGCCCGTCTTCGCTTCAACGCGCCCGGAAAGATTCTTCGCCGCCACCGTGCCGCCTTCGGTTTGGAGCCGCACCAGCTGCGTTTGTGCCGGCACCTTAATATCAAAATCAATTGACCCCTGGTTCGATCCTTCACAGTCCGCCTGTAGCACCACTGTCTCACCAGAGCTGTATGTGGTGAACTTCATGTGACTCAGTTCGTGGTGCGCGCGGTCTTCACTGGCTGCGTGGACGTG
>DATCAX010000121.1:0-2432 GCA_036512375.1 Candidatus Angelobacter sp.
CCGCCCTCGGCGCGAGCGATCTCCAGTGCGCTTTCTACGCGGTTGATCACTTCAGTGACCATGTCTACGGCGTCAAAGCGTTCTTGTAGCACGGCTTCGGCAATTCCCACGCTGATCGGCGGAGTCCGCTCGGTGCCGGGAACTTTTGTTGGCGCCAAAACTTTTCTCATTTTGTCCACCACCATGAAGGCATTCTTTTCGGTGGTATCTGAGAGGACTAGCGCGATTGTGGTGAGGTCATAGCGTATGGCCACGTCGTTCTGGCGGATGTGAGACGCCAGCGCCTGCCCTATTTGCTGCATCATGCTTTCCACCGGTGTTTCGCCAATTTCCTTGACCATGGCTGAAGCCTTGCCGAAGTGCAGAAGCATCAGGGTCAAGGGAATTTTTTGCTGCAGCGAACGCCGCACTTCAGAGAGCAAAACGTCGAGATAGGAAGGCCGCTTCAGCAGCCCGGACTTTTCATCTGTGACGGCCAGCGTCTTCATTAATGTGCGCAGCCGGACGTTGCTCACCGCCAGCACCATCTGCTCGGCGATGGTCTTGAGCACCACCACATCCGTTTGCTGCCACTGCCTGGGCGAGGTTTGTTCCAGAATCAAAATCCCAGATTGCTCGCCCGAATCCAACAAAGGTACCGCCAGCAGCGATTCAATATTCAGAGCGTGAACATGTTCCGCCGCCGGAGCCAGTTCTCGCGCGGCCTTGGCGTTTGCGATGGTCACCGGCCCATTCGCCGACAGTTGCTGCGTAAGGCCAATCAATTTCACGATCGCCATTACGTCAGACTGCTTTATTCCAGGTGCGCAATACTCCAGCGCCGCCGAAGGCGGCTTGCCTATGGTACATAGCCCGGCGACGCACCGGCTGGCATTAAAGTGACGGCCAATATCATTGACCGCGGTAAACAACACGCTCTTCACATTGGCCTGGCGATAGATATTCCGCGTGATCTCCGTGACGCGGGCAAAATTATCGACCGCATTCTCCTCGTAGGTGGCACGGGGGGGAGCGGCTGCCGCCATTTCCTTGCCCGCCGGCTCCGGGGACGTGGCCCGCGCCGCCGCCTCGGCAACTTCATACACCGGTGTGAATCCCGCCGTTATATAGAGGTGGCGCAGTTTCTCATTTTTTTGTTCTTCGCGCGGAAACAGTTTGCTCACGCGTTCCAGGCGCTCCAAAGCCTTCGAGCGCATACCGTACTGCAAATAAATTTCCGCCTGGAGAATGAAATCTTCCAGTACGGTCGGCTCTGACTCGCGGGTTGGCGCGGCTGCTGCAGGCTCAGGCGCAGGCGCCGCGATTACCGCCTCTGGCTTGTTGTCAGTGCGATGAAACCGGTTGGCAATTCGGCTGTACTCGTGATCGTCAATCCGGCCCCGCAACATCTCCAGGCGCTTGGCATGTCCGGGCTCATAGGGATCAAGTTCCGCTGCGCGATCCAGAGTTTCACCGGCCTGCCCGTATTTGCCGGCAGTGTAGTAAAGCTGGAACAGCTTTAGCAGCGTGTGGCTGTATTCATGCTCACGATTGGCCGTATCAAAGAGCTTGACCAGGTACTCGGTAAAGCCCAGTGTCGCCTGCCGGCGGTCAGACATCTCATACATGCTGGTGATAAACTCACGACGCCGTCCCCCCGCCGTTTCATGGGCTTCAAGTTTTTTGGCTAATTCCAAGGCCCCGCGCGTGTCATTGATATCCAGATAGACGCCCACCAGAGAAGCAACTTCTTCCAATTGTTGCGGGTCTTTCTCGAACGCGTCCCAGGTGTAAGGCTCGGCTTCAGCCGGACGCTTCGCCGCCATCAGCGCATGGGCGTACAACTCCCGCAATTCTGGCAGACCCTTTACACGAGTTACTACGGGCTCCAACACGACCAGACATTCTTTGACAGCATTGCGTGAAAAGAGGCCCCGACCATACAGGTAAATCGCCTGAAAATTCAGCGGATCGAAATTGTAGGCGCGCTCGTATGACTGAAATCCCGAACCTGGCGATTCCTGGTCCTGCAGAAGCCCGAGCTGAACATAACTGGAGGCAGCGGTCTTGCCTTCACCCAGCGCTGAAGCCTTCTCCGCTGTGAGCTGCAGATTTTCGATGGTCGGTGAAAGTTCAACGATGCGCTTGCAGGCCGCCAGTGCTTGTTTGTCTTTCTTCTGTCGTTCGAAGCCCTGCAAGGCGGTGGTGTAGGCGTCCAGCGCTTCTTTACGATCTCGTTTCTCCGTAAGCTGGGCGTAGTGGAACGTCTGCATCGGAGTGGGTGTTGTGATTTTACAGAGCTTTTTATAAGTAACGGACCCTTTGGCACTCTCGCCCGCGGCGAACTCCTGTTCCAGCAAAGAGCTGAACAGTTCCACGGCCTGGGGGCGACGGTCCAGGAGCAGGCAAAGGTCGGCCGCAGCCTGGCGCACCTGATCGTTCCTGGGCTCGTC
>DATCAX010000122.1:0-3246 GCA_036512375.1 Candidatus Angelobacter sp.
TTCCACCGGAGCTTTCTCCATGGCGCGCGCGCCGATTCGCAGCACCACCTCGGCAATATTATTCGATGGCTCGCCGGACATCTCTCCGTGACAGGCATTCACGCCAATAAACTCTGAATGAATCGCATCCAGCTTCAGCCCCAGGCGATCGATCCGCTGGCGCAATATCTTGTCTGCCGCGCGGGCTTTCTTGTAAGCATCGGGCCACGAATATGCCAGCGTTCCCACTGCCTTAAAACCGGCGGAGTAACTGATTGAAACCTTGTATTGATCCGTTGCTGCACGGCCCTTGATACCGGAAGCCCGCACGCGGTTGAGGTCCTGCTGCTCAAGCTGGATCGTCGTGAAGTCAGCCATGCCGTCCGGCGTAATGTAGCTTTTCGGGTCGCCGATCTCATACAGCAACTGCTCCGTTACGCCCGCCACTTTCACGCGGCCGCCCGTACCGGCATGTTTGGTGACGACGAACGTGCCTTCCGGCTCCGCTTCTATAATCGGGTACCCGATATTGGCAAAGTCTGGGATTTGCTCCCAGTCAACCTGGCAGTTGCCGCCCGTGCACTGCGCGCCGCATTCAATCACGTGTCCCGCAATCGTCCCCGCGGCAATGCGGTCCCAGTCATCCGCCTTCCAGCCAAACTCGTGCACCATGGGCCCGAGCGCCAGCGCTGCATCATTGCACCGGCCGGTAATTACAATGCCTGCGCCGCGGCACAGCGCGTCGGCAATGGGAAACGCTCCAAAATAAACGTTGGCGCTTTGCACTTGTGAGCGAATCGAGCTGAGCGGCTCGCCGGTATCCATATTCGTGAAAGGAATTCCGCGATCCAGCATCTGATCCAGCTGCGGCATGATGTCGTCGCCAGTCACCACGCCGATCTTCATTCTTCCGCCATAACCCGCGGCCTGCAGCACCGCCGCCACGGCATCACGGCAACCAATTGGGTTCATGCCGCCCGCGTTCGTTACAACCTTCACGCCGCGCTCCACAATGTCTCGCGCACCGCGCTTGGCCACGCCCGCGAAGTCATGCGCGTAGCCCGCACGAGGATCGCGTGCCTTCAGCTTTTGCAGAATCGACATCGTGATCTCGGCCAGGTAGTCGAGCGTCAGATAGTCCAGCGGCCCGCCGCGCAGGAGTTCAAGCGGCGCTTCCTGTGAGTCGCCCCAGAAAGCCGAACCATTGGCAATTCTGATCATTGCGCCGCCTTGGCAGCTTCGCCGTTGAGCCGTTCGCGCAGCACCCGCTTCAGAACTTTGCCTGTAGGGTTCTTGGGAAACTCGTTCATCATGTGAATTTCTTTTGGCACTTTGAAGCTGGCCAGCCGCGACCGGGCGTGCGCCATCAACTCTTCTTCATCAACTTTGTGTCCTGGCATAGGCACCACGCAGGCCACAACTTTCTCAATCCAGTAAGGATCGTGCAGCCCCACTACCGCAACTTCCGCCACGCTCGGGTGGGCTGAGATCGCTTCTTCCACTTCCTGGCTGGAGACGTTTTCGCCTCCGCTCTTGATCATGTCTTTTTTGCGATCAAGGAAATAGAGCCAGCCGTGCTCGTCCACGCGGGCCACGTCGCCAGTGTGGTGCCATCCGCCGCGAAACGTCGCTTCATTCGCCGCCGGATCTTCAAAATATCCCGGCGAAATACATGGACCACGCAGCACAATTTCTCCCGGTTTGCCCGGCTCCACGTCTTTCATCTCATCGTCCACGATGCGCAACTCCAGTGGCATATGCTGGATGCCGATCGGGTCCGGCGCGGCCAGCATGCGTCCCAGTTCGGCCGGCGGCGTTGTCGATCCCAGCGCCGTGGTTTCTGTCTGTCCCCAGCAGTTGATCCACTCCGCCTGCGGTGCGATTCGGCGCCAGCGCTGGAAAACCGGCGTCGGAAGATATTGAAATACAAACAGCCGCTTCAGGCTGGAGAGATCAACCGCTTCGATGAGTGGCATGCTGATCAGGCCAACCCAGACCGTCGCCGGCAAAGAAAGAGAGTTTACTTTTTGTACTGCGATGGCGTGAATGATCTGGTCCGGCTTGGGCAGCGGAATGATCACGCTCTCGCATCCCGACGCAAAGCACCCAAACGTCATCACCAGCCCGGCGACGTGAAACATGGGCAGCGCCAGCAGATACTTGATGCTGCTGTCCCGGCCATAGTCGGCATAGCTGGCCATCAAATAGGCATAGAAATTTAAATGCGTCAGCACCACGCCCTTCGGCTTCGCCGTGGTCCCGCTGGTAAAAATGATCAGGTGCGTCGACTCACTCTCCACCAACTGCTCGACCGGTGCGGCGTCCAACTCGTTCAGTGACTCGCGAAATTTGTCATCCAGCACAAAGCAGTTTGCCGGCGGCGCCAGCACCTTGGACAAAAACATGGGCTCAACCAGCAGCGTCTTCACCCGGATCTTCTCAAAGACATAAGCCACATCTTCGGACGTAAACATCAGGTTGATGGGGACCAGCGCTGCTCCAACGCGGGCGCAGCCAAAGAATGCAGCTACGTACTCCGGCGAGTTGGTGGCAAAAATGGCCACTGAATCGCCACGCCCCACGCCGTTGGCCATGAGTTTACGCGCCATGCGGTTGGCCAGAGCGTCCAACTCGGCATACGTCAGCTCGCGCCCCATAAAGTGGATGGCACGCTGCTGCGGCGTTCGGGCAGCGCTGCGGCGTAGCGCGTCCCCCACGTTGAAGCGATGGATCAGGTTGAAGTCGAGATCTGACATTTTTCTGGAATCCCGAGCTTAGCGAGGGATCCCTGTAGCCATAAAGACTCTACAGGGCTGCAAAATAGTCCCTCTTGAATATTGTTACCGTAGGAATCCCTCGCTGCGCTCGGGATTTCAGAAAAAAGTCCCTCACAGCTTCTCTTCCTTCGCAATAATCTCTTTCATGATCTCTGAAGCGCCCGCGCCGATCGTGTTTAAGCGCAGGTCGCGCCACATGCGCCCGATGGGATATTCCGTTGTATAAGCGAACCCGCCAAAGATCTGCATGCAGTCGTATGCAATCTTCTGCGACAGCTCGGTGGTGTAAAGCTTCGCCATGGTGATTTCCCGCACGGCGCGCTTGCCATGATTCACCAGGTCCAACGCGCGATACGTCAGCCAGCGGCCTGCTTCCACGGCGGTCAGGTGCTCGGCAAAGCGGTGCCGCCACACCTGGAACCTCCCAATCGGCTGGCCGAACGCGTTGCGTTCATGCCCATAATCAATCGCCCAGCGCAGTGCCTTGTCC
>DATCAX010000123.1:0-2170 GCA_036512375.1 Candidatus Angelobacter sp.
GAGTTGACACTTCTTAACGATTCCGGAGAGGGCAAATTCTCTGCAGGCTAACTTCCAGAAGCGTGCGTTTATGCGCTCAGGGTGGTTCTTGCGAACCGCTTGGAAGTCAATAGAGGCCGGGGTCTATCGTTTCAAGCCGCGAAAAAAATACATCTTCAGAATCTGGAGCCGGGCTAGGTGCTGAGGATCTTCTTTGGCTCGCTGCAATGATTCGGCAAGGTACGCCCAAACTAGGGAGAACTGAAAAGCCAGCAACGTCGCTAATAAGACGATGATGGAACGATGCGGCCACGATTTGCGTTCGGGCATCACAGCCTGATCAAGCACCTGAATGATGGAAGCGTCCTTAGATTCGTCTATCCGCGCCACCTCATATTGTTTGGTAAGCAATTCGAGAAGCGCCTCGCGATACTTAACGTCACGCAGCTTGCGTACGTATTCCAGCCCAGCGCTTGGAACTTTGGCAAGAGCGACGTTATTGGATGAGTGACTGCCTTCTCCTCCTTCGAATCGCGCAACCTGGGACCGCAGCGCTGAGAGCTCCTGCTCCGCTCGAATAAGATCAGGGTTTTCAGCTGTCGCATATGACCGCATGGATTGCACCTGCACCTCGCGGGCCGCTACCTGTGCCCGCAGATCGGCGTATGACTGCAGCATGACCTTTGACTGACTGTCCAACTGAATGATGCCGGTGGTTTCCTCGGTGCGTTTGAGAGCTTGTTCAGCAGCCGCGAGCTCGTCGTTGCCGGTTTTTACTTCTTGCTCGAAGAAGATCCGCCTTTTCCCCGCATCGGTAACAGCCAGTGTTTTGGTGAGCTTGGTTAATTCTTCGATGTATGCATTAGCGAGAGTGGCAGCACGGCGAGGATCGCGGTCCTCGACTGAAACAGAAATCACACCATCTTTGCCCGCAACGACCTCAGTCAGCGAATCTAGATCGCGTAGCGTGTCTACCCGAAGCTTGTCTTGGTACACACTCATCAGGGAAAATCGGTTTACCAAATTGTCTTCCACGGCTCGGCTGCGCAGCATGGCAACATATAGGTCATTCGGATTGCGAAGGCCCAGATCCTTACCTGCCGTGGCTCCAAGTAGCGGACCCAGTTGTCCCAGCATCGCGGTGGCCATCGACTGACTCTGTTGTGGCGGAAGGATCTTTGCCGTTGCGGTGTAATACTTCGGCAGCAAAAAAGCAACCACTAGGGAGATAACCATGGCTGCCGCGGTACAACCGAGAATCAGAAACTTACGCTTCGCAAGAATGATAAGCAGATCGACAAGATGGCTCTTCTCAGTTCCAGCGAACATTTGCGCCGTCGCAGCTTCTTCAGCTATCGGTCTGATGGACTCTCTTGTTTCCTGTATTGCCATGGTCGATTGAAAGTTTTCGCTATTCAAGATAATACTGCATTTTCAGCCAACTGATGACGCATAAAGGGTTCTCTAGTGTCTATCCCCCAAGGCGCAGGGTGCAGAAAACAGATCGCTGGAAGACGCTTTAGCCAGTCCGCCTGTTACAGGAAAGAACTTAGCGACGGTCAGGCTGGCTGCAGGGCCCCAACGTTGTGATGCAGCCAATCCTGAAAAACGAGTACGTCCCAGATTAAGTATTGCCAGTTGCGTGCGCCTGACAGGTGTTCCTGCCAGCGCTGGCGAATTGGTTCAACATTAAGAATGGCTTGACGTTTTAGGGCGTCAACGGAAAGAAGGTCTTCAGCCCATTCCCTTAGGGGGCCACGCAGCCAGCTGTCGATTGGCACGCCGAAACCCATTTTGGGCCGCTCCACGAGCGTTGCAGGTACGTATTTGTAAAGCACCTGACGAAGGATCCACTTGCTGACTCCGTCTCGGATTTTGAAATGCAGAGGCAGCCTCCAGGCAAATTCAACGACGCGGTGATCGATGATGGGAACGCGAGCTTCAAGGCTAACGGCCATACTTGCCCGGTCCACCTTGGTGAGAATGTCATCAGGGAGGTAGTTCACCAGGTCCGTCAACATCATGACTTCTTCAATGCTTGGCAGCCAGGCCAATCGTCGGATAAATCCGCTTACCGTGTCAGGCTCATGTGAGCCAATTACGACCTCGGATGGCGCCGTCCAATGCGAGAGAGCACGCATGTAGATGGCCTCAGAACTCTCAAGTTCGAGGAATCCGGCAAACTTGTGAG
>DATCAX010000124.1:0-5664 GCA_036512375.1 Candidatus Angelobacter sp.
TGCAAGTTGTCGCCGACGATCCCAACTGCGACGCCGTGCTCTCCATACTTGCGCCGCAGGGGATGACCGAACCGGAGCAGGCAGCGGGCCTGGTGCGCAAAGCCGCAGAAACGATCAAGAAGCCGCTGCTGGCAAGCTGGATGGGCGGCAGCCGCATGCAGCTTGCGGCCAACGTGCTCAATGAAGCACGCATTCCAACGTTTGAGTATCCAGACGCGGCGGCGCGAAGCTTTGCTTACATGTGGCGCTACAGTTCCAACCTGCAAGCACTGTACGAAACGCCTGTGTTTACCGGTGCCCTTCCCCAAGACGGTCCGCGACGCATTGCAGAAATCATTGCCGGCGCGGTGGCAAAGAACCAGACTGTCCTGACTGAACATGAATCAAAGCAGGTGCTTGCTGTGTATGACCTGCCAGTCACGCCTTCCAAGCTGGCTGCGTCTGTTGACGGAGCGGTTACTGCAGCGGAACTCATTGGCTTTCCCGTGGTGCTCAAGTTGAATTCTGAGACCGTCACACATAAATCCGATCGTGGCGGAGTTCATCTGGATTTAAAAGATGCCCACGCAGTCCGCTCAGCATTCGTGCAAATTCAAGCCGCCTTTGGAAGCAATGGCAGCTTCCAGGGTGTTACCGTCCAGCCGATGGTCCGCAATACCGGCTACGAACTAATCCTGGGTAGCTCCACTGATCCACAGTTTGGGCCGGTGCTGGTGTTTGGGCTGGGGGGTCATCTGGTGGAAGTGTTGCGCGACAATGCACACGCCCTGCCGCCACTTACCACGACGCTGGCGCGCCGCATGATGGAAAATACCCGCATCCTGCAGGCACTGAAAGGTGTACGCGGGCGCGAACCCGTGGACCTTGAAAAACTGGAAGAGCTGCTGGTGCGCTTCAGTGAGCTGGTGGTGGAGAACCCGCGCATCGCCGAAATCGAAATCAATCCGTTGCTGGCAAGCGAGCAGGGATTCATAGCGCTGGACGCGAGGGTGATTCTGCATCCGGCGACGGTGCGCGATGCGGATCTGCCGCGGCCGGCGATCCGTCCTTATCCAAGCCAGTACATTTCCAACTGGCAATCGCATGATGGCACCAGATTCACGCTGCGGCCCATTCGTCCGGATGACGAACCGTTGATGGTGGACTTCCATCACCAGCTCTCGGAAACTAGTGTCTACATGCGCTTCTTTCTTCCGTTGAAACTGGACTTCCGCGTTTCCCATGAAAGGCTTTTCACGAAGTGCTTTATCGACTACGACCGCGAAATCGGGCTCGTAGCGGAATATGAAGAAGAAGGCGCGCGGCGCATTGCCGGTATCGCACGGCTGATCCGCAAGCACTCCGACAACAGCGCCGAGGTGGCATTCCTGATAGCGGACAAATTCCAGAACCGCGGCCTGGGCACGCGCATGCTGGACACAACAATCCAGATCGCGCGCACAGAAGGAATTTCAACGCTGGAAGGCGCAACTCTTTCTGACAACTTCAACATGAAGGACATGTTCATCAAAGCAGGTTTCCGCTTTGCGCCTCCGGAAGATGGCGTGGCGACAGCCGAACTGCGCCTGGGCGCCAAAGAATGATGCCATCTTTCCTGTTGCCCTGAGCGAACCGCATGCACTGGCGGGTTCATCCCCGGGAAAAGCAGCGGCCTCACGCTGCGTGAAAATGTTTTTCTAATTTGTGCGCCGGTTTGCGCACTTTTGCTTACACGACTACAGATGGCTAACTTCACAAGACTTAATACATTTCCGAATTGACCAAACGGTTAAAATCGCTCCACCAAGGAGCCCAGGCAAATGAAAATTCAGTCGACGGAAAAAGTAAGGGACTTAGTGTCTAAATACCCCGGTGCGACCCCTGTATTGAAACATTTCGGGATTGATCATCGACAGCAAGGGGGAAAATCCATGAGCAAAGCGTGTGCGGAAGCAAAGATTCCCTTCAGCATTTTCGAAAAGCAGCTGCGGGAAGGTAATTTCCATTCCGGTGAAAAAGTCACCTATTGGCGGACGGCCCGGCTGACCGAACTGGTGCCGCATATTCTCGAGTGCCACCATTCTTTTATCAAGCGGGAAGCGCCGAAGGTCGAACTGAGTCTGCAAAATGTGATTCGCCTCTACGGCAAGCGTTACCCTGAGGCTTATGAAATTCTGGCCATCTTTCGCGCCCTGGCCGAGGACATGGGGCAGCATGAAGATCGAGAAGAACAGCTACTGTTTCCCTACATTATGGAAATGGAGGCTTCGTCAGGTTCTTCTGTCAGGTTTCCGTCCGCCGATTTCGGCCCGGTGGATGGGCTGATATTCGCCATGATGCAGGAACATGGAGCCGCATCGGAACTCAGGCAACAAGTGGCGGAGCTCACGCGGCACTATGTGCCACCGCCAGGCGCCGATGCCGAACTGGTTCAACTCTACAAGATCCTTTTTGATCTGGATTGCGACCTTCACCGCCATCTGTATCTGGAAAATAATTTCCTTTACCCGCGAGCGCTGAAGTTGTTCTATCAGGAACTTCCTGCGGACGTCAGCTGAATGGCGTTTTAAACGCCAAACAGGTTGGGCTGGGCCTTCTTGTAATTGTGTTCCTGAGCCCAGAGATTCAGGGACACCGTGGCCAGTTCATCGACCACGGGAACCGCGTTGCCGTTTTTGGAAAGATCGATCGACTTGATGTAGGTATGGCAGGTGTCGCAGGCGTCCACGCGGACGTAGTCGAATTCCTGCGCGATAAACACCGGCAGGTGCTCTTTATTCTCTTCAGCGCAGTTGGGGCACAGCACGCGACGGAAGAACCACTCTGTCCCACAGAGTGAACACAGTAGAAAACGCTTGGCGCCGTCGCCTTCCGGACGCAGAACCGCTAGTTGCGGTTTGGATCCACAAAAAGGACACAGGGGCGGCGAGGCTTCAGTCGCGGAGTGGTTCTTCTCTGCCAGATATTCAGCAAAAGGCTGAAGCAAGGCGTTGGCGAAGAACACAGACTCAGCGGAAAGCTCATGGCTTTCCACTTCATGCTGCCACACCGCAGTTAATAGTTCCTGGCGGTCTTCGGGTGAGGATTGTTCCAGCGTCGCGGCAGCGGTCTTGAGGTCAGGAGAGCCGGCTTCTTTCACCAGCGCGAGCAGTCCGGCAAAGTGGGGGACGAGAGAGGAAACGTCATGATCAGTGGAAGAAGCAACCGATCCATATACGTGTTTTTGAAAGCGGACGAGGCGCTGGTAAAACTTAAGCAGTTCAGCGACCGAAGACGGATTTTGTAACAGCTCACTCGCCCGCGCAATACGACGGTCCCAGGAAAACCCAGACATCAAACCCCTTAGTTCCTGCGGCCGGTAATCTTCTCGTACCAGAGGCGGTGATGCGTCCGCGCCCAGGTGGTGGAAACGTGTCCTTCAACCATGGCTTTCACGCTGCCCGGAGTCACCCAGACGCTCATGTAGACGTGGATGATGAAAGCAGCAATCGTGATCAGCGCCGTGGCGGAGTGAATAAAAATAATGATCGGAAGCACCCAGTGGAGTTCACGAGGCATTTTCTCCGGAATCCACATCACAATGCCGGTGATCAGGAGAATGAAAGTGCAATAGAACATGACCCACCAGAATTGCTTCTGGCCAGCGTTGAAGCGGCCCTGCGGAGGCATGGCTTCATCGCGATTCTCAGCGTAGGCCCGAATATTCTTGCTCCACTGTTCATCCTGTGGAATCTTCTGCATGTCGCGTTTCCACAGGCGATGCATCCAGAAAATGGTGGCGAAATAGACCAGCCCGATCCAAGGGTGCCAATAGCGAATGGTTGCGGGGCCGCCAAGCACGTACGCCAGCCAGTAAGCCAGGGGCGTAAAGAGCGCCAGGCCCGTCAGCATCAGATAAGTGTAAGCAAAAGAATTGATCCAGTGATAGGCCCGCTCAGCAAAGTTATAGCGTTGAACCTGATCTTCCGGTATTGCTGTAGCTGGACGCGCAACAATTCCGCCGCTCATCGCTTCACCTCCTCTGCCTTGTCAACTTCCTTTGGGCCGAAACGGATGTAATGCATGAATACACCGAACACGCCGGCAATCATGCCAATACCACCGAGCCATTTCAGCGGGCCTTTCCACAGTTTCACGAATAAGGGAACGGTGGGATCAGCCGGCAATTCATAATTCTCCGGATGTTTGGCATCGTTCAGCACATAGATCACGTGCGTGCCCTTCACCCCCGACGGATCATAAACACCGGCGTCTGCGTGGCCGTTGGCATGCAACTGTTGAACGCGCTTTTCGGCTTCGAATTTCATGTCTTCCTTGCTGCCGAAATGCAGGCAGCCGGTGGGACATGACTTGATACAAGCCGGTTCCAGGCCCGCGCCAACGCGGTCAGAGCAGAGCGTGCACTTGTAAACTTTCTTGGTAGCTTCGTTGAATCTCGGGATGTTGAATGGGCAGCCCGATACGCAGTACTGGCAGCCAATGCAGTTTGCCTGGTTGAAATCGACAATGCCGTTGGTGTACTGCACAATCGCGCCATCAGCGGGACAGGCAATCAGGCAGCCTGGCTCTTCGCAATGCATGCACTGATCTTTGCGCATGAGCCACTGCAATCCGCCATCGGTTTCAACTTCTTTGAACTTGATCAGGTTCCAGAAGTTCCATGCCGTCTCCGGCATGGTCTGGTAAGTGTTATCGAAGGTGGTTTCGCGGAACTCATATCCGTTCCACTCAACGCAGGCAACTTCGCAGGCCTTGCAGCCGATGCATGTTGTGGTATCGATCAGTTTGCAAACGTCATAATCGAGCGACGCTCCACTATGCGTGGAGCCATCTGATTGGCGATAATCCCCACCACCCGGCGAATTGCCGACATGCCCGGAGATCGCTTTGATTTCTAAATTTCCATTGCTCATGGCGTATCTCCTAGACCTTCTCGATGTTCACCAGGAAGCCTTTAAACTCTGGTGTATAAGCGTTGGGATCGATCGCAGTAGGCGAAAGCACATTTACGCCATTCCTCCGATCTTCAGGGCGGCCATCTTTCAGGCCGCGATAGGCCCAGTGGATCGGGATACCGACCGGATAAACGGGATCATCTTTCCCGGCAAGTTTCAACGGCTGGATGCGCTTGGTCACCATGGCCTTGGCGTAGTAAACGCCGTACTCTTTGCCATCTTTCGAGCCGCTTCTGGCGGTGGAGACCTTCAGCCTGTCGCCCCCCTTGATGGAGAGCTTGGCAGCGAGCTGCTCTGAGATTTCCACGAAGGGCTCCGGCACCAGCTGCATGTTCATGGGGTTGTTCTTGGTCCAGTAGTGATAGTGTTCGGTCAGCCGATATGTGGTGCAGGGATAGGGGAACTTGTCTGACGTTCCGTACTTGTCCATATCCGATTTGTACCGCTTTACCACCGGGCTGGTGCTCTGCTTGGGATGGAAAGGATTGACCAGAGGACTTTCGACGGGCTCGTAATGCTCGGGGAAAGGACCATCGGCCATGCCCGCCAAAGGAACGAACAGCCGGCCCAGCCCTTCAGGATTCATGATGAACGGCCCCATGTGGTCCTTGGGATTGGAATCAGCCTTAAAGTCGGGCACATCATTGCCTGCCCATTTGCCCGTGGCTTCATTAAACCAGACCTGTTTGCGGCTGGGATCCCACGGCTTACCTTCAAGGTTGCAGGAAGC
>DATCAX010000125.1:0-3877 GCA_036512375.1 Candidatus Angelobacter sp.
CTGCCCTGTGTAGGTGCCTTTATAGATGTGCTGGTTCTCCTGCAGGCGGCGGAACATCTCCTGCGCGCCGGCTTTGTGACGCGGTTCGGTGGTGCGTATGAAATCATCGTTGGAGATGTTCATCTTCGCAAACAGCGAACGAAACAGGTCGGACACTTCATCGGCGAACTGCTTGGGCGTCTTGCCCGCGGCCACGGCAGAGCGCTCGATCTTCTGGCCATGCTCGTCCGTCCCCGTAAGGAAATAGGTGTCAAAGCCCAGCATGCGTTTGCGGCGCGCAATGGCGTCACACACCAGCGTGGTATACGCGTGCCCGATGTGCGGGCGAGCGTTGACGTAGTAGATGGGCGTGGTGATGTAAAACTTCTGGCGGCCCTTATCCATTGGTATTTTCCAGGTAAACCTTGATTGCTTCCTGCATGACTGTTTTTAATGGCACTTTCTGTTCTTTTGCGATCTGGCGGCAATCCTCATACTCAGGAGCGTAGTTGCTGATACTGCCGTTCAGGTTGGCCAGCTTCATGCGAATGTCGCCCCATTTGGTGGTGACGCTGACGTGCCGCCGCGTAAGCGCAGCACGGGTTTCCCGCCGCATTCGAACACCGAGCGTAGTAGTTTCAGACAAAATAAGTTTGGTGAGACGCGGGCTGTCTTCATTGCGACATAACACGGTCAGCAGCATGCCGGGACGGCTCTTTTTCATCTGAACGGGTGTGCCAAATGCGTCCAGCGCACCACTCTGCAGCGCTTGCTCCATTACGTAGCCGAAGACTTGCGGCGTCATATCGTCCACATTGGCTTCAAGCACCGTGATTTCTTCCACCGGGAATGGTGATTCATACTGCGCTGCCGTTTCACCCACGGTAAGCCGCAGCACGTTGGGCGAATTTTTAAAGTTGCGAGTGCCCGCACCGTAGCCAATCTTCTCCGTCTTCATCGAAGGGAACTGGGAGAAGCGCGATGCCAGCACGCTGACGATAGCTGCGCCTGTCGGCGTGACCAGTTCTTTCTGGATTTCGCCGGAATAGACCGGCGCGTTCTTCAGCAGTTCGAGTGTTGCGGGAGCGGGAATAGGAAATGCGCCGTGCGCGCAAACTACTGTTCCGCCGCCGACGTTCAAGGGAGAACAGATCCATTCATCTACGCCCAGAGCTTCCGCGCCGACTGAAGCGCAGACGATATCCACAATGGCATCAATTGCGCCGACTTCATGGAAATGTATTTTCTCGATCTCGGTATTGTGGACTTTGGCTTCCGCCGCTCCCAGGGCTTCAAAGATCCTGATCGCCCGGTCTTTCGCTGACTGGCTGATGCCCGCGGCTTGAATGATTTGGCGGATTTCTTTTAGCCCGCGATGCGAGTGGCTCTGGTCTGGAGAATGTTCGTGATCGTGTGAATGGCTGTGATCGTGCGAATGCGAATCCGCGTGACTATGTGAGTGGTCGTGGGAATGCGCGTGTTCGTGCGAGTGGGAATGTTTCTGATCGTGAACATGTGCGGGATTATGTTCTGCGATTTTCGATTCTCTTTCCCAGAACTCTTCCCGCGGCAGCTCTTTCTCGCCGGCGGCAATTACGTCAAGCTTGGTGGCGCTAATGCCGCTGCGGTCCACGCGGGAAATTTCCAGCCGGGCGTCCACGCCCAGGGCTGCAACAGTCTGGGTGAAGACCTCAGGCGCAACTCCGGCATCGAGCAGGGCGCCCAGGAACATATCGCCGCTGATACCGGAAAAGCACTCTAGATAGGCAATGCGCATTGAGAAGCCTAAAATTTCCATCATACATAGGTTTAGCCGTGAGCGGCGTCAAACCAGCGGAACAGGGTAATGGGCCGGTCGGGTTGAATGGCAATCCTGTTGTGTCCGGGCAGCGATCCTCTGCTTGTTTCCCGATATCGAGTCTGATTTAGGGTGATTTTTAGCGGAATATTGGGTTGATTTTCACGCTCTCCAGACGTTAAAGCCTGTGGTTTCAATAATCCCGACCAATCAACCCCCACCCCCGCCCCCTGCCCCCTATGTTCACCCAATTCCACCCAAGGTCACCCAATCCACCCAAGGATCGGCAGAGGGGCGCAATCCATCTTCTATTCATCCATTCAGTCTTCAAAGAACTCGCCCTTTGCTCGCAAAGAGCGCGCACTTCTTTGTATCGTATTTTATTCGCCAACGTCAAGTTAAGCGCTTTGCGGGAAGTCGCCGCCAAAATTCTGAGCGAAACGCAGCGGAGTCGAAGGATCCCATAATATATGGTGCTGCTCAGGGTGTAGCGACTTTTACTGAAACAGATGCCAATAAGGTGTTGAGCATTGCGGACCTCGGTCTCCGTATTCTTTTGGCTATGGACATTGAGAAGCGGAAGACAATCCCATAGTTTTCTATTTTGTCTCGAAAAACGTTCTCTTCAACTTTGCTATAATCGCCTTTTTCATCATCAACTTAGGGCCTGATGAGCCACGGCCGCTAAATCTCAACCAGCAAAGGCAGACACTTGTATCTGGGTTTACAGCAGCAGCTTATCCAGCGCGTGCGTGACCTTCTGAAGCGGCAATATGATGTTGAACTGCCGCGCATAGTTGTGGACCAGCCGCCTAACGTAGGACTGGGCGAATACGCGTTGCCGCTGAGCTTTGAACTGGCCAAGAAGCTGCGCAAAGCACCGCGCAAGATCGCGGAAGAAGTTGTTGCCGGGCTGGGACAGGTTCCGGGCTTTGAGAAATTTGAGGTCGCCGGCGCTGGATATATCAATGCCAGGATCAACCGCGAAGAAGCGGCGCGCTTGCTGCTCAATCCCAAAGCAGCGCAGGCAGGTTTGGCAACGGGCAAGAAGATTCTGGTCGAACACACCAGCATCAATCCCAACAAAGCCGCCCACATCGGTCATCTGCGTAATGCCATTCTGGGCGATACGTTTGTCCGTCTGCTTCAGGCGGCAGGCGCACATGTGGACGTGCAGAACTATATCGACAACACCGGTGTCCAGGTGGCGGACGTGGTGGTGGGCTTTTTGTATCTGGAGAAAAAAGGGACGAACGAGATTGAGGCGCTCATTGCCGGAACGGCAAGCGGCAAGCCGTTCGATTACTACTGCTGGGACCTCTACGCGCGTGTGTCGCTGTGGTACGAAGAAAGCAAGGAAAACCTGAAGCTTCGGCTGCAAACGCTGCATGACATTGAGCGCGGCGGCAACGAGCCAGCCGAGATCGCGCGGCTGATTTCAAACGCCATCATTCGCCGTCACCTGGAAACCATGCAGCGGCTGGGCATTGAATATGACTTTCTGCCGCAAGAGAGCGAGATTCTCCACCTGCATTTCTGGGACCTGGCTTTTGAGCAGATGAAGCAGAAGGGCGTTCTTTACTTTGAGACGGAGGGCAAAAACAAGGGCTGCTGGGTGATGAAGCGGGCTTCCTCTTCGCAAACCGTTAAGCGGCAATTAGTAGCCGAAGGCAATGATGCTCCTGAAGCCAAAGAAGGCCCGGATGAAGACGCCAAAGTGATTGTCCGTTCGAATAACACGGTGACCTACGTCGGGAAAGACATCGCCTACCATCTGTGGAAGTTTGGTTTGCTGGGACGCGATTTCGGCTACCAGCGGTTCTATCGGTATCCCGATGGTCGCCAGGTGTGGATTTCTGCGGAAATCGGCGAGCCTGACCATCCGCACTTTGGCGGAGTGAACGCGATCTATAACGTGATCGACTCACGCCAGGCCGATCCCCAGAACAACGTGATTGAAGCGATTCGCGGTCTTGGTTACACCGAGCAGGCGGAAGATTACCATCATTTCTCCTATGAGATGGTGGCGCTCACGCCGCGCTGCGCCATGGACTTGGGTTACGACGTATCAGAAGAAGACCAGAAGCGGTCGTATATAGA